>QZKO01000070.1 GCA_003599505.1 Nitrospiraceae bacterium
GGAATCTCCGAGTGCGATGATCCTCGATATGCCGGGTTTCTTTTCTTCAGAAAACTCTTTTCCCCTGAATCCCTTTGAGCTGATCGAAATCTTGCCGAAGCCCGCACCCGGCTTCAACCTCCAGAAAAGGCGGGGGTCTTTCTTGTTGATCGGCACAGTAAAGAAGAACCTCTCCTGCGGCGTGAGGTACTTGTCCTTTGAGCTCGAGGCGTCAAGCCCCAGCATCCTCGCCCCCGCCTCCGCAAGGAGGAAAAAGGCCGCCAGGACGATTAACAGAAAGAATATTTTCTTGTACACGCTTTTTATAATTGCTCCGGACAGTATTTTCTCCCAACCCCTATCTGTTTATGTATCCCAGGGATTTGAGCCTCTGTTTCGTCTCCTCGTCGAGTTCAGGCCTGCGCCCGGCGCCCGGCGTGGACTTGCGCAGCGCCTTCCCGTAGGTTTCTTTGAATTTATCCCGCATGGCTGAAGCAAGCCCGCTGCTTTCGGCAATAAGGTTATTTAATTCGTAATAATCCTTTTCAAGATCGTATAATTCTTCCTCTCCATTCGACGTCTGCAGGTATTTATATCCGCCGGAAATGATCACCCTCTGCTCTTTATCGAGGTGGTCGACATTGATCCCTTCCTTCCGCGCCCAGTTCAAATTGTTTACCGGCACGTCGTGTTCCGCAATAAGCGTTTTCTGATAATCCTGCTCCCTGATCCTTTTCAGGAGGCTCTTTGCCGGTCCGGGGCCGGAAGGGTTTTGCTCCGCGCCGGCAACGTCCAGGATAGTGTAAAAGAGGTCCGTTATCTGCACATTATCGCCGACGGTCGTTCCGGGCACGAAATATTTCGGATACCTGATGATCAGGGGGACGTCGATGAGGGTGTTGAACAGTCCGTAAGCGTGGCCCAGTATCCCATGCTCTCCCAGGTTGTCCCCGTGGTCCGACGTTATGATAATCATTGTGTTGTCGAGGATGCCCAGCTCCTTGAGCTTTTCATAGAGCTTCCATATCCTGCCGTCCAGGTAATTGATCTCCCCGTCATAGAGCGCGTTTATTACCGACAGCTCTTTTTCACCGCGCTCCCTTTGGACCATCAACGTCCTTATGTCCTCGGTGTCGGGAGCAAATTTGCGGATCTCTTCGGACGAGACGCCGTCGGGCATGAAAAGCGAATTGTACGGCGGTGGAGGGTCATACGGGAGGTGCGGCTCCATGTAATTAATAAATACATAAAAGGGCTCGCCTGAATTCTTCTCCATCCATTCGGATACATACCTCGTCGTCCTTGCGGCCCCGTGGTCGTTCACCGCCCGGTCAGGGTCGTTCCTTCCGGCAAACTCTATGACCCGGTCATATGCTGATTTATAGAAAAATTTATGCTCGCTCCTCTTCCAGCCTACCTGGAAGTCGTCGAACTTCCTGCTGAGGCCCGTAAAAAAACTGACCCAGGGGTTGTTCGAATAGCCTAATGTCGCATAGCCCTTCCCCTTCAATATGCCTGTCAGGGTCTCTATATCTTCCGGCAGATGAGGCGAGACGTGACCGACGCCGTGCTCGAAAGGGAAGAGGCCGGTAAACATCGAAACGTGACTGGGCAGGGTCCATCCTGTAGTGGATACGGCGTTTTTGAACAGCGTACCTTCTGCCGCGATCCGGTCCAGGTACGGAGACGTTTTGCGTTTATAGCCGTAGCATGAGAGACGGTCCGCGCGGGTCGTGTCCATTACGATAAAAAGGATATTCGGCATATCCCCTGCCGCGCCCCTGCTTCCTGAGGCTCCTGCTTTGTCCGGCAGCGTTACGATAACGGCAATCCCGGAGAATATCGCAAGCGCGCCGCCCAGGACAAAGACCCACTTCCTTACCGAACGGGGACCGGGGCCGTCGAAGCGTCCCGAGCGCAAGCCGCGCCGCAGCAGGAAAAACAGTGCAACGCAGAGCGCAATAAATATCGAGGTTGCAGCAAACCCTTTCGGGCTGACCAATCTTGCATTCATTATCCTCAATAGAAGGATTTCGCCGAGGAGGAAGACGTCCATTATAAATACGGAAGCGGCAAAGGCCGCGAATAGCCTTTCATGTCTTCCTGTCACGCGTCCTTTGAAAAAAACATATGCGATCCCGAAAGAACCGGCGAGTAAAATTGCGCCGGCGAGCAGGCTTTTCAAGGTCAGGATCTCCGGCAGGTATTTTACGCTCACCCAGAAGCCGCTGAATAAGAAAAAGGTAAAGGCGAGGGAAACGGAAGCAAGCAGCGCGCTTTTTTCCGCTCCGTCTCTTTTGCCTGCGAAGAGCTGCACAAGCGCCGCGCAGATAATGCCCGCGACAAGGCCCGCCGAGATATACGCCAAAAAGCCGGCGGCTATTTCATTCAGGGACAGGATGGAAGCCACGGTGTCGGAGGTTGAGACTCCGGTGCTCCTGGCCCTTCTGAACGCCCACATGAAAGGAAGCCCGATAACCAAAGTCAGCAATTCCGTAAACCAGAAGAGCATCCCTCCTGTAAGCCAGAAGGCCAGGCTGTTTAAAAGCGTGTCTGAAAGCGATGAGCCGTTGTTTTGTTTATTCATGGTTAATTACGTTTCTCCTGTAAATCATATACTCCGGCGCATATGTGAGAGGTTTATTTCCGGACGCGTCTAAAAAGCCCAACTCGAGACCGAAGAAATCCTTCGCGATATCGGGCGGGACTGTGACCGTGGCCTTTATCGCCCTTCCCTCTCCTGCCTTCAGCCCTGATATCGGGGGCAGGGGTTTTACGCCTTTCCTAAGCAGCGTCTCCATTTTTTTATTTGTAATGTTGAACAGCGCCGTCATATCCGCATCAATGTCTTTAATTCCCTTTACTGTCGCCTCCACCGTAAATTTCTTTCCAGTCCCTTCAGGCTCCTCAGAAACAGAATAATCGATGACCTGGAGCTTCTCCGAAAACACTACCCCGCTCTTGCGGCCCATTCTTGTCGATGCGACGTCGTAGAGCGGCAGGGTCGTCCTTTCCTCCGGGAGCACAACCGACGTCAGGAGCGTGAACTTGTCCCCGTGATCTTCCATGAGGTCGAGAGAGGCGTGTATGTTCCTCATCAGGAACCACGGGGCCACAAACCCGCCTTTTTTAACAAGCACGTAATCCGCTTCAAGTACGGCTTCAGGGGAATTTACCGCGCCTATGAACGTAAACGGCATCTCTTTAAAGTAACTGGTGTATTCCATAGACATCCACGTGAAAGCGTCGCGCGGCAGGAGGACTATCGAAACATCTTCTTTATCGCCCCTGTCGGCGTTGATCATATCGAGTATCTCATCCGCCTTCCAGTCCCCTTTATTCGGATGGAAGATGGCGTGAGAAGGATTTTTCTCATATTGATCGAGAAAGACCACGTCCCCCAGAGACGTCTTCAAAGCCAGTCTTTCGGGGACAGGGAGCTTGACGTATGAATTTACGGCATACTGAAAGAACCCGAAGATCAGGATAAAGCCCGCCGCGGCCTTCCTGGCCGCCGGGCTTTTCATGTTCATAATTCCAAAAGATATCATAAGGCTGATTGCAGGGAGTATCGCGACCGTATTGCGGGGCGTCTTGTTCTTTATCAGGGTAAAGGCGATGATGGGGACGATTACCCAGAGAATGAGCATCCACAGGTTTTTGTCCCTATGCCGCTTTAATAAGGAGACGGCAAAGACGGTGAATACGACTGCGAAGAAAAACGATATCTGGTCGTTGACGAGCTTCGCCGGATAATAGGTAAAAGACCTTATGTTGAATATCCCTGTAGGTCCGAAAGACTCGCCGAGGTTCTGGAACGTGGTGGCTTCTTCGCCTGTAACGCCCACGGAAAGGCCTAAAAGGTTCGTCGCAACGTGAAGCCCGTTCGGAATGTACCAGAAAGAAGCGACTGCCGCTCCGGCAAGTATCGCATAAGCCGCGTTCCTGACCGGAATTTTTACGCCCTGCTTCAGCGACAGCCATAAGATGTAAAGGAAAGGCCCCGTCAGGAACACAAAATGTATCCATTTCGACAGCATGCCGAGGCCGAGGGATATGCCGAAGAGCAGGGAGTATTTTCTGTCCCGGAAATAATCAGTCCTTAAGAGCAGGTATACGCTCAGCGAGGCCATTGCGGTAACGGGGAAATCCTGCCAGTACGACCTGCTCAATCCGAAGACAATGGGGAAAAGCATTACAATAACGGCAGACAGAAAACCGGCCTTATCACTGTGCAGTCTCCTCCCGATCCCGTAAACCGAAAGCACAAGGATTATGAGATAAAGCGTGTTGGTCATTATCGCCGTATCGACAGACCTGCCGAAGACGGCGTAAAGAGGCAGTGATGTAAGCATGAGGAGAGGCGGCCTGTAGTGGCTTACGTCATTGAATCTCGATACGAAATCCGGGCCGGGATTTTTAAAGACGTCATAATATTTCAGACTCTTGTAAAAGTAGTCTCCTCCGTCCCACAGCAGCGGGGTATTGTCCGCGGTCACGATGATCAGATTGCTTATCACATGAAACAATATTAATATGACAAGCAAAATGGAATACTTCCTCCCACTGTCGTTCCGGTCAATCGGCATGTTGCTGAAATCTCCTTTCATGCGAACAAGTAAAAGTGATAAGCAGGAAGTAGTTTTCTTTACTTCTCACTTCTTACTTCCCACTTCCTGTTTTTTGATTATCAAAAAGCTCCGTCGTCTCTACCACCTTGCCGTTGTCATACTCGAAAACGTATATGCCCCGGCCTTCTTCCGCGTGCTTGCGCAGGGAATTTTTTTCGAGAAATTTCAGCCTCTCTTCAAACGTCGAGACCTTCCTGGGCTGACTATGTACGATCAGCGAATCGTCCGCGTATTTCACCTTGACCGCCATACTCATTACAGGGATGGGCTTCACCCAGGCCTCGGTGTCCCGCACCCAGTCCTGCGGGAAATTTATGAAATAAAGGACTGAGCCCGCGGGGAATTCCGGATGCCGGTCTTTCAGTTGAGCCAGCGCCCTCTCGGCTATGCCGCCCGCGTAATCATAAATGCCGTTTCTCTGGAAGGTCCTGACGGAGGAGGTGAGAATAATGCTGAGAGCCAGCATCGGGACTAAAACTGCCGGGGCCTTCAATCCACGCTCTCTCACGGCATCCGATATCCGGGTCAGGACAAATCCCATGAGGATGGAAGATGCGACCGATGAAATATACAGAAACCTCGCCCCCGGCACAAAGTACAGAGGGAAGGACGTTATTAATATCCACAGGGCGCAGTACGTAACGAGAGGCAGCGCCCTGCTTTTATTGCGGCACAAATACTGATATGCAATCAGCAGGACCGCCAGGTTCAATACTATTATCGAATTAAGGATAACGCCCGGAACGTCGCTGAATTTAAAGACATCGACATTTACCGGAGCGAACAATTGAAAGAAATGATACACCGTCCTCAGAAACGTTATAGTCCCTATGTCATGGTCGTACAGGCCGCCGCCGATAAAAAAATACTTGAAGAGCGCATAAAGAACCAGCGCCAGGACAAAAGGCGCATGATGCGCAAATTTTATCCCGCGTGGCGTATTATCCGGCTCCCGGCGGTTGTAGAGCCATTCGGTCAGAATGAGCATTGCCGGCAGGGTGACCGCCGATTCCTTTGACAGCAGGGAAAGTATAAAACAGACAACGGACAAAACGAGATAAGACTTTTTCCCGTCTTCACCTGAAATAAACTTAAGGTAGCCGAGCAGAGCGGCTACATAAAAGAAAGTAAACATCACATCTCCCCGGCCGGATATCCATGACACCGCTTCGGTATGAAGCGGCTGCACGGCGAAGATGAAGGACGCGAAGGCGCCGGTCTTTTCACTGCCGGTCAAAATCCTTGTGAAATAAAATACCATTACCGCAGAGGCGATATGGAACAGCAGGTTGGTTACGTGATAGCCGGCCGGGTCCAGCCCATATAGTGAATAGTCGATGAAGAACGCGGTCCTTATAAGGGGCCTGTAAAACCCCGCGAACCATCCTCCTGAAGAAGAGAAGAAATCAGGCAGACCCTGCGACGATATGGGAGAGGAGATATAAATTAAACGCATATCATCGGTTACAAAAAAACTGTCGATAACGGGATAGAAGACCGCAAGGACCAGGATGGAAACACCGCCGAACAATACCACTCTGTTTATTCTTGCGTCCATTTTCACCCGCTGATCTTCTCCTGCAAATCGGGGATGACCTTCGAGACTACCGTCCTGATCTTCCCGCTCTTGTCCCTCGGCAATTCATCCAGTATCTCCATATCCACCCTGAGCGCGTTTCCGGTGATCCTGTCGATTTCATTTCGTATCGAATCCGGGGTACGCGCGCTGAAAGCCTTTCCCTTCACAAGGCTCACCGTGAGTCTCTCCTTGTCTTCCTGCACTATCCGGTACTGGGCCACGTCATGAAAGGCCTGCATGATGATCACGAGGAAGCATGAGGCGATCACCTTGCCGTCAGGCAGTATGATGAAGTCGTTGGCCCGTCCCTTTATGCTCTCCATCAAAGGCAGCGTCCTCCCGCAGGAGCAAGTCCGGTCCGACGGGACGCATATGTCGTTGACGGCGTAGCGTATAAGGGGCATGGTATAGCCGTAGAGGCTTGTGCAGACCAGCCTGCCTTCTTCACCCGCGCCTGCGGGTCTGCCGTCGTCTTTCAGGAATTCAACGAGCGCCGCATCCGCGCTGATGTGATAGCCGCTGCGCGTTTCGCACTGCCATGCGAGGTCTCCGATCTCAATAGTGCCGAGGATATCGCAGGTATCGACATTCATAATCGAGTCTATCGCCTTCCTCGCATTCGGCTCAAGCGCCTCTGCGACCGAAAAGACGCGCTTCGGATGTATCTCCTTAATTCCATTTTCCTTTATATGCAACGCAAGGAGCGTGAGGTTCGAAGGATAGCCGTAGAGCACGTCCGGCTTCATCCTTTTAAGAAGCTCCGCGTGTTTCTCAGGGTAATCGAATACCGAGAGATATTCGCGCCCAAGTACGCCCGCTCTCTGAAACCAGAATTTCGACTTCGGGAACCTGTAAGGGTTGATGAGATAGGCTACCTTGTCCGTCAGGCGCAAGCCGTTCTCCATGAGTATGCGGAGGTTGAGCAGGATTTGGAAATCTCTTTCTCCGGGGCTCAAGAATATTTTTAACGGCTGTCCGGTGGAGCCGCTCGTATATTTCACTACGCATTTATCGGGGACCGCGCCTCCGGAGACTATCTCCTCCTGCTTCAGACTCTGCAGGTCTTTTTTTGTCGTTACGGGGATTTTGCAAAGGTCGTCGAGCGTCCTGATATCGTCCGGCCTGATCCCCGCGCCTTCAAAAAGCCTCCGGTAGTAGGGGACGTTTTTATAAGCATGAGCAACGACGCTCCTCAGCTTCTCCTCCTGAAACACCCTCAGCTCTGAGGGAGAGAGGTACTGGTTTCTTTTTAAGTGCCTTAATTGCTGGAGGGAGTGAAAGATCATTTTAATTATCTTTTCACCATCCTGTAGACCGCCCCCACCGTACCGTCGAGCATCGGCGTGTGCGTCACGAGCTCTTTCAGCATGTGTACGGTATGCCCCTGCTGCGCCAGCTTCTTCCACCGTTTCATAACGCATGAGGCGTAGTAGCCTTCCTGATACCAGGCAGGCGTGCATTTCTCTATCCTCTTCTTCACGCGGTCAAGCGCCTTATAATCTGTCCCTTTCAGCTTGTTCTCTACTGCGCCCCGCGCATACATGTCGTAGGAAGTCACGTTTATCAGGTCTCTCTCCTTGCAGTAATCATAAAGGTCGCTTCCGGGTATGGGCGAGAAGTAGCTAAGGGCGTGGATCTCGGGGTTGATCTTTTTCATAAGCTCGTATGTCGCCTCGACGTCTTCCCCGGTCTCGGTCGGGACGCCCAGCATGTAATTGGCGAAGATGAGCACGCCGTTTTCATGGCAAAGCCGGGCGGCCTCGACCGCCTGCTCCACCTTCGCCCTTTTCCTCAGGAAGTCGAGGATCTTCTGGGAGCCGCTTTCAAAGCCGAACTGCAGCATGAGACAGCCCGCCTCCTTCATGCTCCTGACCACCTGTTCGTTTATCGTATCGACTCTTGCGAGCGCGCCCCAGGCGATGCCGACTTTTTTCATCTCGGCGCTCAAATCCAAAACCCATTCCCTGTTCTGGGTAAGCTGATCGTCCTGGAACATGATGAACTCGACGCCGTAGCGCTCTTTCAACTGCACGACCTCTTTTATGATGTTGCCTACGGAGCGGAATTTAAGCTTCTTGCCGAATATCTTCCTTTCAAGCGGCTGACAGAACCTGCAATTGAAGCCGCAGCCCCTGCTCGCAAGCACGCCCGCGTATCTTGGAGGGAAAGGGAATATGCCCGGAAGGTATTTGAGGCGCTTGTCCAGATTGAACAGGTCCCGGTCCGGAAACGGCAGCTCATCGAGGTCCTCGACCGGCTGCCCCTGCACAACCCTGTCCACTGCAAGACCCCCGTCGAGTCTTCCGAGCACGTCGACGATGCTAATTTCAGCTTCACCCGTGATGACGTGGTCGACGCTCCCCGTATCAAGGAGCTCCTGAGGGTTAAGCGTTGCATGCGGGCCTCCGGCGATTACCGTCTTGCCCATCTTATGGGCAATCTCCGCGCACTTCATCGCATACTCGAAGTTCACCGTATTCGTGTAAACGCCCGCGACATCGCACGACCTTTCCTTCAGCTCCCTGCCGAAGTCGTCCCATCCCTTCATCTTCCTCAAGTCGATGGCGTCGACTTCGTGCTTTGTGTTCTTTCTTATGGACGCCCCGAGGTAGCCGAGGCCGAGGCTCATAAGGTTAGTGGTCGGCGAGCCGCGGCCGAAGCTGCCGAAGCCGATCTGCGCGATCCCCGGGTATATCAACGTTATCTTCATGCCAGGAATTTCATCCCGTCCTTTTTCTGATATGAAGGGGCACTATCTTCCCGCGCGCGGTCGGTACCGGATACTCCCTTTTTATCCGGATGGTATCCGCCTGGCTCCAGTAGGACCTTGAATACGCATGCGAGTATTCCCCCGAGCCCATGGTCTCAAACACCAGCTCTTTCAGCCTGTTATCGTCTATCCCGCCCAGGTCGGGGCTGACCAGTATGAAGAGTCTGGGGAAACCGCTTTCATCCGGCTCTTCCACAAATTGATAGTCCGTTGCGTTACCGCCGAATTCAGAAGGTAAAACCTTCTGCACGAGCGGTATAAGGTCGCTGCCTATAAAGGTAGCCCCTTCGGCGGTCAGCTTTTCAAAGCTCCTTACTGTATGTATGTGCTCGGTAAAGCCGAGCTTTTCAAAGCCGCAGCCGCAGCTCCTTTTTTCAATCACACCGTAATCTCCGGTCTGGGTATTGAGGAATATTTTCGGACTGGATTTCAATATCGTCGAGAAGTAGAACGCGTCGACGGAGACGTCCGAGTGCTCCACGTCGGTCTTGCGCTGAAGCACCGCGAGCTTGTCCTTGCAGAAGTGCATGTCGTCGGGCTGACGCGGGTTTGCGCAACCCTGCCCTATTATCATCAGCTCATTGCAGCCGTAAAGCGAATAGGCCCTGCACCCGAAATCCCGTATCTCCTCCGATATCTTGTCCGTCAGGGGCTCGCCCATCAGCCAGAAGGCCGTTTCACCGAGCCGGAAGTTATGCTTTTTAGCTTCCGTAATCAGCCGGAGCGCCGAGCTTGCATATGTTACTACCGAGAAGCCGGGGGCATTACCGAGGTTCGCATCCATCCATCGCGCGATGTTCACAGTCTTCCGCATGTCGATGAACTCCGGCGCCGGTATCTTTTTACCGTAAAGCGCCGCCGTCCAGATCGAGGTCTTTGTCTTCAGTTTGTCGGTCGCGGAGGGCTTTATGTATTTCTCGTCTACCTGTGAAAACCATTTCACGGGCGGGTTGCCCATCGCCGCAAACCTCAGGTTGAAAAACAGGCCTTCACCGGCAGGCAATATGGGAAGCCAGATAACGGCCGGGTTCTTCATCATGTTGTTTTCACGGGCGGCAAATACGCCGTAAACGTTATGCTGCTCGATATACTCAAGCGGGACTACTATGCTCGTGCCGGAGCTCCTGGTGCCCCCGCTCTTTGTATCCAAACCCGTCGTAAGCAGCGGGTTGGAGAAATCCTTTTCCCTGAAATTGAAGCTCGCCTCCCCCCTGACCGCTGTTTTCTTGCCCTTGAATTCCAGTATATCGATGTAGACCCCTTTTGAATACATATCTCCGAGGGCGTCTTCGATCCCCCTGGTCATCACGAGTTTATAAACGTCCTGAAACCCGTACCCCGCGCGATCGAGGAGCAGCCTGTAGGGACTCGATGAAAAAGAGTATATCGTCTTCTCCACGGTCTCGAGGAAATTCTCATTCCGCCTGCTGAGCCGGTCCGCAATTATCCGCCCGCTCTTATCGGGCGTTAAAGGATATTTGAACACCTTCCTCAATATGGCCGAGGTGGCCTTGTAGTGTTTATACAGGACCGGGATGTTGGAAAAGATGTTGTTCATATTAAAAATAATTAATCCCTTACAAAAACCTTCGATACCACTGCCCGCACCTTGCCGTTGGACTCTCTCGGGATGTCTTCGACCGCGCTGCATCTGAGCTCGACGCCGCTGCCGAAAATCTCTCTCAAGCTCTCCTGCGCTTTATCGACGGCTCCGGGCGCAAAGCCGTCTCCTTTTGCAAGAAACACATCTATGACGTCCATGCTTTCCTGGACCACTCTGAACTGTCTTATGCCCGGCACATAATCAAGGGTGCCCGTCACCATCATAGGTGACATGAGCCTGCCGTCTTTAAGTATGATGAAGTCTTCGTCCCTTCCTTCGACCGTCCGCATCAGAGGCATTTCCACGCCGCAGGAACAGGCCCGGTCCGACACTGAGCCTATATCGCCGATCCTGTATCTGATAAAGGGCATTCCATATGAATGGAGGTTCGTGACAATTACGTCCCCGGTCTCTCCGTATCCGGCGGGTTTGCCGTCTCTGACTATCTCGACCACGGCGGTATCGATATTTATATGGTATCCGTCATGCCTGTCGCATTCCCACGCTATATTGCCGCATTCCCTCGCGGCATACCTGTCATAAAGGCTTATGCCGAAGGCAGCGTTGATCCGCTCTCTCTGTTTTTGATGAAGCAGCTCGGCTGACGTAGAGACCAGGCGAGGTTTTACATCCTTGATGCCTTTTTCGAGCATCCGGAGCGCAATAAGAGCCAGGCTTGACGGGTATCCATGGATAAGATCAGGCTGAATGCGCCTCAACGCCTCCATCTGCTCTCCGGCGCCGGTGAAACAGGAGATGTTTTCGTACGCGGCCAGACCAAGGCGGTGGTACCAGCATCTTTTGGTCTCGAAGCTGTGGGGGTCGAGTATGAAAGCCCTCTTGTCCCTGAACCGGAGGCCGTTGACAAGAAATGACCTTAAATAAACCATGTCGATCATGAGGTGATCATAACGGGTGAAATAGACATGGGTCGGCATACCGGTGGAGCCGCTCGTAAAGACCTTCAGGCAATCCCTGAGGTCTGTGTTCGCAGCGGTCTTCTCCTCCAAATTCAGCTTTCGCAAAGCGGACTTTTCAGTTATCGGGATGAAACGGATATCGCTCAAGGTTTGAATATCGTCAGGCTTAAGACCTGCGGAATCAAAAAGCCCCCTGTAATAGCGGACGTTTTTATATGCGTGTCTTATCAGGGCCTTTAGCTTCTTAAGCTGTATCTGCTCCAGGCTGTCCCTTTTCAATCTTAGGTTGCCCTGAAGCCCTTTAAGCAAAAAAAGAGAGTTTATCATCTTTAATTCGCGGGATATGCAGGGGTTTCCTTTGGGACGACTTTATGCAACACACCCTGCCGGACAATATCGTATTTTTTTTGCAGGTAACGCACCCTGTAAGACCTCGGGATGCCGATATCCGCCAAATAGATGTCCCTTTTGCCGGAGTGTTCGGATAATATCTTCGGGACGATGCCGCCGTGACCCATGATCCTTACGAGAAGGACGTCGCTCCTTACGCCTTTTATATCCTGCAGGTATCTTAATACCGTATAAGGCGTATAATCCGCTATTATTACAGAGCCTGCCGAGGCTGTCTCAAAGGCTTCTCTCGCGTACCTCTCCGCTCCGTCATATCCTCTTTTGGAAGGGTTTAAAAAATATTTTTCGTTATCTCTGTACGGGACCTGCCTTGCATTAAGAAGGTCGATGTTCAGCTTTTTTGTCAGGGTTGGAGTGACATTATAAAGAAGCACCGGCAGAAAAATAACGGAAAAGGCTGCTGCAGGAGAGAGCTTCCCGGCAAAGCCCCGCCTCTGCTCCAGGTAATTCTGCAGTGAAAAAAAGCCGCATCCGATCAATATCGAGAAGACCATATATGCGGATATATAAAAAGTGTATTTCGAGTGACCGTAACTTGGTCCGAGCTTGAATAATAAAAGCCCGTTCATAATTATCAGCAGGGAAAAGAGCAGGGCGAGTTTTATATCTTTTCTGAAAAGGGCGACAGCCCCGGCAAAACCGAGCGCGAACCCGGCAAGGGGGAACTGATAAAAAAGGTACGAAAAATATATTCCCATCTCTTCAAGGACCTTCGGAGAATATTTAACGACGGCCTCCTTGTATCCCTCTGCGGAAAACGTGTCGGCCACCACCGTCAGGGGTCTATTCAGCATATTCTGGACTATAATGAAGACAAGCAGAAGGCTGCCTGCAAGGAAAGAAAAAAAGACCGACAGCAGCGCCCTGCCCTTTCTGATGATTTTAGGATCGGTGACAAGGACAAAGACCGTCATGCCGATCAGGTCGACCAGGATTATCCGATGATTTGTCAAACCTAATCCGGAAAGTAATGCTGCCGCGTACAGCGGGGCGTGGCGGTCCGGGTTTTTCCTCCACTTCAGGAGGCAAAGGACCACTGCAGCGACAAAAGCGGCGTTCAGGCCATAAACTTCGGCCATTACAGCGTGGAGCCAGAAGGCATGCGAGACGCATAAAGCGAGGGCGCCGACAACGGCTGATATTTTAGATTGCGTTATCCCGAAGACGATGAGATAAACAAGGAATACCGTCGCGGAAGCGGTCAACGCGGAGAGCAGGTTGAGGCTGTATGCCGGCTCAAAAGGCAGGCAAGAAAATGCCTTGCCTAACACTATGAAAAGAGGATGGCTGTCCGCGCTGTAGCCCATATCCAGACTTTTGACTTTCAGCGCGAAATTTGCGCTGTCCCCCCAGATTACGGTCGGCGCGAGGGTAAACAAATACAGGGCGATGGAAAAGAAAAGCGCCAATAACCCGACGTGCAGATAATTACCCGGAAGGTCCCGGCTAACAGGACGGCTGCGATAATTTTCCCGACAATAATTCAATGCCTTTTTCAGCCTCTCTTTTCAGATACCGGGCCTTATCTCCGATATCCCGTCTGAATTCCTCATTTCTCGAAATAATTTCTCCCATCCTGTCTGCTAATTTCCCGGCATCCAGACTGTCCGTATAAAAAACGTCTTCTCCCCTGCCCGCCCTCTCCATCAGGCTCCGTATCTTCGGTTCATTACCGTATGTAAGAGCGACAACAGGCACGCCCATGCTTATGCCCATAATTATTCCGTGAAGCCTCATGCTGATTACGATATCCGTCCTGCCTATGGCGGCCATTGTCTCTTCAGGGGTCGTATGAGACGTCATAATGGAATGTTCGCTTTTTAACATGCCTGCCAGCTCTTTGGACGCAGTAACGTCTATCGGCTCCGATCCGGCCCCATGAAACCATCCGTCCTGATAAACACCGAAAGGCACAAAAACTATCCTTGCCTTTCTCTCCCCGGCTAAAATATCAAGCGCACCGGCAAGGGCCTTTTTGTTTTCTTTACTCCAGGGGAAAAGATTCTGAACGCAAACCCCTATAGCCGGTATATCTCTATCGGTTTTCTGCTTTTCCAT
This sequence comes from Nitrospiraceae bacterium, assembly GCA_003599505.1. GTDB lineage: Bacteria > Nitrospirota > Thermodesulfovibrionia > UBA6902 > UBA6902 > SURF-23. Next base: position 13,952 of record QZKO01000070.1, read on the forward strand.
CAGCGTATCGATCTTGTCACTGCACATCGATCTGAGGAGAAAGACAGGGTCGGCCGTGACCTGTATTTCTTTCTTCACTCCGATTTCCCGTAAAAGTTCTTTTGATTCAGCGTCTCTTACAGAGATCATCTGTGCTGAATCGGCGGCCATTCTGCATAATATTCTACTAAAAGAAGATTGAATGGGGCCTATCCCGACTGAATGGAATACAAGCTGTTTCCTGAAAAGCCTTGCCATGAGAGCCATTGCAGAGAAAAACGGGATCGGATAGTAATTATAGATGTCCTGAAAAATTCCGCCCCCGCCTATAATGACCGCGTCTGCATTTTTAAACGCGCTTAATAAACCTTTGAAATCCGATCTGAAAAATTTGTCTTTGGAATTGAATCCGATGATGCGGTCCACTTCCGATATATTTTCAGTCAGCCTTTTGGTCCTCTCCCTGTTGAAGGACAATATGAAAAATCTTGATCCTTTTACCCTTTCTCTAATAGCCAGTACTTCCGACAGAAGTATGGCCTCATCGCCTATATTACCCGCGCCGAACCAGCCGATGATAAAAATATTCATAACGAGTTCAGGGCGATGAATTAAATTCCTTCTTCGCCTTCAGCAGCAGATCAGGGGAAGAAAGAAGCTCGAGCGCGCTTAGGGCCATCACCTTTGCGCCCTGCATCATTACCCTGAAGCCCTCTTCCGAATTCGACGCGCGCAAAAACTCCCTCGTATGCGGGACGATGCCGTTTCCAAGCCTCAGCCCCAGCTCGCAGGCAGGCACGGTCCTGGTCACGTTGCCGAAATCCGTGGAGCCTTTTCCTTTTTTCCTGCCTTCAACTCTCAATCCGATCGCATTCAGGTTCTTTTCAAGGATTCCCGCCAAAACCGGGTTGCTCTTCATCGAGTCATAAAGATTGCAGAACGTATTGACCTTAAGCCCGGTCCCGGTCGCCGTTGCAGCCCCCTCGGCGCAGGCCCTGACCTTGCCGGCGAGCTCAAGCAGAGATTCTTTATTGTCCGTCCTGAGAAAGAACCGCGCGGACGCCTTCTCCGGCACTATATTCGGGGCGTCGCCTCCGTGAGTAACAATTCCATGAACGCGCACGCCGTCCCGGATATGCTGTCTCAGGGCATTGACTCCGTTGAACATCTGCAAGACCCCGTCCAGAGCGTTAACCCCGTCCCATGGATTCCCGGCGGCATGTGCGGATTTCCCCCTGAAATTAAATTCAAGCCCGATCAGAGTTGTAGTCTCGCCCCCGACCGTCGTCATGGGAAAGGGATGAAAGATAAAGGCGGCGTCAATATCTTTGAAATATCCTTTTTTGATCAGCCGTATCTTGCCCCCGGCGTCGTCGATCCCCGCCTCTTCAGCCGGGCAGCCCATTACGACGATTTTTCCCTTAATCTCCGGCACGGCCTTCCTTAATCCGGCCGCAGCCCCTGCGCTCGCGGTGCCGATGAGATTATGTCCACAACCGTGCCCGAGGCCGGGCAGCGCGTCATATTCTGCCAGCAAGGCGATTGCCGGACCTTTAGCCGTTTCAGGGTAGGAGGCGACAAAGGCCGTCTCCATCCCTGCGATACCGCGCTTCACTTTAAAACCGTTTTTTTCGAGAAAGCCGCAAAGGAGCCGGGAGGTCTCGTATTCCTGATAACCTGTTTCCGGCTTCTTATGAATAGCCCTTGCAACGGCCCTCATCTCTTCCGCCAGATTGTCTATTTCCGTTATGACGGCTTTATTGAGTTTGATATTGTCCATTAACCGGTCACTGGTTGCGGTTGGCGAGTTTTATCCTGATGAGATAAAACGTATCTCCGATAACCCTGAAGATCAGCTTCAGCAACTTTTTCACCGACTTGCTGCGTCTGAAAACAAGCGCAAAAATCTCGACTATATTCCTGAGCCCCTTTAGCCCCTGCCCACGCCTAAGCCTTCCCAACTGGAACTCGATCTGGGCGGTCTTGATGAATTTTTTCAGGTCCCCTACGCTCAGCTTTGAAGTATCAAAAACCGGGAGGACATTTTTAAGGTCCACTTCAAAAGGGATTATCCTGAAGTTGGCCCAGTCCCTCGAAAGCTTTATCCCCTGCGCCTCGCACATCCTCCACAGGGGAGAACCCGGAAAAGGGGTGGACAAATAAAACATGCCGAAATCCGGGTTTATTTCCTTGGCAAAGTCTATTGTCTCCTGAACAGTCTCCCTTGTGTCCCACGGCAGACCGAGTGTAAAAGTTGCGGTCGTAACAAATCCGATCTCATGCAGCATCTTGAACGCCGCGCGTATCTGGTCCTTGGTCAATTTCTTGTCAACGTATTTAAGCACTTCCTCGCTGCCGCTCTCCACGCCGAGCATAACAGCCGTGCACCCGGCCTGTTTCATTTTCCTCAGAACATCTTCATTGATCTGGTCGGCCCTTGTCTGACAATCCCACTCAATGTTCAGTCCCTCTTTTATAAAAAGATCGCACAGCTCATGCACCCATTTCTTATTATGGGTAAAAACATCATTCCAGAAATGAAAGCCCGTTATCCCATATCTTTCCTTGATGAATTTAATTTCCTTCAAAACCCGTTCAGGGCTCCAGTACCTTATGGTCTTTCCGGCTGAAGGCCCCCTGTAGCAGAACACGCAGCTATAAGGGCACCCCCTTGAGGCCGATATGCCGACGGCCCTCCTGCCGTTAATATTGCCCGTGTATTTTTCAACCTCGAACAAATGCCAGGGGATAGAGGGAAGCATATCCAGGTCTTCTATCAAGGGCCTTCCGGCGTTATGTATTATGCCGCCGTTCTTTTTATATGAGACCCCCTGGATATTCACCGGGTCCCGGTGTTCCTTCAGCGCGTCCATGATTTCGCACATGGTGATCTCGCCCTCCCCCCTTACGACAATATCCACGGCGGGCCCGGCAAGCACCTCATCCGGCAGGGCGCAGGCATGGTTCCCGCCGAAGACAGTGATGCATTGGGGATTTATGCGCTTTATCAGCTCTGCTATCTTTAATGCTGTCGGATATGTCGGAGTCAGGGCCGCTATCCCCGCAACATCAGGGGCGCTCTGACGGATTATTTTCTCCGCCCTTTTCAGGGAACCGTTTTCAATTCCCATATCAAGGATTTTTACATTATGGCCTTTACCCTCAAGAGAGGCGGCAATAAACCCCAATCCCAGGTGAATAAAACCCCTGTCCGTAGATGCGGGCTGGATTAATAAAACATTCATTATTCTGCTAACGGTTTATTTTTTCGTTGTCCTGTAAAAAGCAGTTGTCCGCTGAAACGGCATTTAAAGACGATTCCAGCAGTCCCTGAAAATGTTCCCTGAAAGATTCATTAAAATCCAACAGCTTTTTCATCTCATCGTCATCTGCCCATTGAAAACCCTTCGGTCCGGTAATGGAGGCGATGCGGACAGGCCCGCCGACTGTTTTATCAACTTCCGCGGTCGCCATTATTAAAATCGCCGCCAGGCCTTTCATAACATTTACGTCCGTCCGCATGTTGTTTAATCGCGCGGCCAGAAATTTCGCAATATGCCACTGACCGGCCATGAATAAATTACCGTTCACGGTTTTCGGGACAAACTCCGGACTTTCAAGGCTGTAGACACTGAACGACGTTTCCCGTCTGTCAAACCCGCCTATTATAAAACCGGTATCTTTGTCCCTCCGCACAACATCGGGATTTCTTCCCGACCATTCATTATCCACGTCCCTGAGAATATCCCTCGCATGAGAAACAAATTCCGCCGGACCGGGAATACGGCGACCCTGACCGTCGACTCTTTCTTTCAGCGCATTAATTCCCCTGCCGCCTATATCATAAATGCCGTGCGTCATGACCCCGAAATCACGGTCCAACTGAATAAACTTGACGGAGTCATCCCTCGTCTTCGGCCCCTCCAGCGTATACCCTTCCGTCACCCTGCTGTCCGCCGCCATCACAATGCCCTCAGGCGATCTTAATAATATTGTTAAAGACAAAATAAGGACCTCTTGATTTATTTCTCCTCAAACCCTATCCACCTGACCAGTTCATCAACACTCTCCCTGCCCGATTTATATTTATTTATCGGAGATTCATCGTCCGTATACCCGATCGCAACCGATGAAACCAGCATCTTGTTATCAGGTATTCCAAGGACTTTCCTGATCTGTTTTGTATATCTCCATACGCCGCCTATCCAGCAGGTCCCCAGACCGGCTGTCTGCGCGGACAACAGGACGTTCTGGACCGCCGCTCCTACGCTCAACAGATGAGGCAGGTTTTTTAAATAGATGTCCTCTATAAAAACCATGACGACTGCGGGGGCGTCAAAAAACCTGAAAGTCCCCTCCAGCATAAAATCTTCGAAATCAAGCCCCATCGGCTTTAATATCTTCGACATTTCTTCCTTGTTCCGGCTGCTTCTGATCTTCGCCTGTTCAAGCGCCGGGCTTGCGGAATCCTCGTCAGTCAGCTTCATCATTGGGATAAAGTCTGTCTTGAGCAGCCCGCTTAACATACCTTTTATCTCTTTCAGCTCATCTCCTGTGACGACAACAAACTCCCATATCTGTGAATTACCCTTGGAAGGGGCCGCAACGGCAGCGCGTATGACTTTCTTAAGGACATCCCTCGGCACAGGGTCCGGTTTATATGCCCTGATGCTCTTCCTCTTTTCTATGCCTTCCATCAAATCCATACTGTTATAAACCGGCTACGATCTTAAAAAGTGTCACGTGTTTGATCGCGCAACGGTCGTAAAGTTATTGAGCCCCTCAATCAGCAGTGAATCAGCCTTTCGGGCCTTGTCATATAACGAAACAAGCTCCTGCGTCTCCATTTTATTAAATCCTGCTTCAGAGGAAAGCGAAGCCATCTCAATGCCGGATGCAAGTGTTCCGGTTTTATCCGGCGAATCCTTCAGTGAAAGCGGGACCAGGATTTTTATCGTATTCAAAGGCAAACTCCGGCAGGGAAGCTGCCGTGCGAGGTATTGAATGATGTCCGATTCCCCGTAGAAGATATTCCCGGCAGGCACGGACGGCTCTATGTCGAATGCCGTGACATATTCCCTGCCCCTCTCTGTTTCCTTCCTTTCCGTGACCCTGTTCCTTATATATACATGTTCAAGGCTTCCCTCCTGAAGCCTGTTGGCGCCGACAATAAGCAGCAGGAAAGTAAGGGGCCGGGTTTTATAAGACCCGTCTTCCTGAAATTCCCTTTTTAAAGACGAAAGGACCCTGTCTATCAGACCGTCAGCCAGATCGTCCGTCTTTTTTATAGTGGAAGAGACGCATCTTTCAAGGACCTTCTTTAACCTCTGCAACTGCTCTTCGTTGCTCGTTAGTATCAGGGCGCCGCAACGGTCGCTGATCCGCACTACCGATCCGTTTTTACGCCCTTCACCCGCGATGTTGCTTGCAACAAAAATATAGCCGTCAGAGGCTTTCAGGCCTGCAATATAGGGCATGAAATATCAAACCTGTCCAGGATAAGTATCAGCATTTAATGTTCATGCCGGTGGCCGCGTCCATGCTTATGCTCGTGAGCATGGTCTCCCAAATGGCCGTGCGGATGCCTGTGCATCTCTCCGTCATGGCAGTGAATGTGTTCATGAATGAGGTTTACCTTGAGAAGGATTTTCGTGTCTTCGAGTATCGCGGGGGTAGGGCCTTCAGTCTCCACGCCGTGACATTCGTTCAGCACTATGGCCCTGTCTGAAATCATCCTTGCTATATTCAGATCATGGGTCGAAGTTATTATGGTCTTGCCGCGCTTATGCAGTATCTCGAGGAAATCTACAAGTTCAGCCTGACTCCTGGGGTCCAGCCCGTTGGTGGGCTCGTCAAAGAGCAGGACATCGGGGTTTACGGCTATTGTGGAGGCGATCGCAACCTTCTTTTTCTCTCCGCCGCTCAACTGGTACGGCGCCCTGTCCCATAGTTTGACGATGCCGAGCAGCTCGGATATTTCCAGCACCCTTGTTTTTACTTCATCGGGATGGAGGTCGAGATGCAAGGGCCCGAACGTGATCTCATCCCAGACCGTGCTGCAGAAAAGTTGAATGTCCGAATTCTGAAAAACAAACCCCACCCTGTTCCTGAAAAAACGATTGAAGCCCTCGTCTTTGAGGATATCCTCGCTGACGGTATGGCCCATGAACCTGACCTCCCCCTTCTGTGGAAAAGTAAGGCCGTCAAGGATATTAAGAAGGCTTGATTTGCCGGAGCCGTTGGCCCCGAGAATGACTACCCGTTCACCTCTCCTGATATCAAAGGAGACATCGGACAGGGCCGTGTATTTTCCGGAAAACGAGTAGTGCAGGTTCCTGATTTCAAAAATATTCTCTATATCCAAGTTACCCCCAGAGTTATGGCTATAGCCGTAAGAGAGCCTGCCGTCCAGATATAATCAACAGGCTTAAGTGTGAAGTTGTCCATCGTTTTTAATTCATAGGTGAAACCCCTCGAGACCATCGCCAGATACACCTTCTCTCCGGTGCTCATGGACCTGTTCAGGACAAACTTTATCTGGGAAACAGTCCAGGTCCTCCCGGAAACTCCTTTCTCTCTCCCGATGGTCCTGCTCTTTCTGGCAAGGTGGGTATCTTCGATCTGTCTCAGAAGCAGATGAATATACCTGTATGACATACCGAGAATAAAAGTGAAAAACTGCGGGACCCTGTAAACCCTCAGTGCCTTGAGCAAATGCGACCATCTGGTAGTGAGGGTCAAAAGGACAACTATAGAAACGGAAGCAGCCACCCTCATTATAAAAAGGGACACAGACTGTGCTCCCTGTCTTGTTATGGATATGGTCCCGGGTATCCGGAGCGGGCCGAGGGCCGTTTCATTCTTAAATGTAACCAGATCAAAGATCGGTTCACCCGGGACAAATACATTTAAAAGCGCCGGAAGGGCAATAATGCCGGAAAACAGCGGGATGAAAAGCCAGACCCTCAGAAGAAAGAAGCGCAGTCCTATCCTTGAAAAATATGCGAGGACAACGGTGGCAAAATAAACTATCAGAAGAACGGAAAGATGTTTATACAGGCTAACTGCCACGACAAGAAGCCCCAGGGTAAGGACCTTCACCCTCGGGTCTATTGACTGAAGTAATCCACCCCTGGATATAATTTCCTCTGAAAACAGTCCGTTCATAAAGAAAGACGTTATCCCCTTCAGCGTCTTCTCTATATAACTTTTTTTACCGGGACTGCCTTTCAATTGAGGAGAAGGCGGACAGCCGTAATCGGTTTTAAGCCATTGGAGTTTCAAGTTATCTCCCCCTGAACACAAACCGGCTGATAATAAAAGCCGTCAGAAGAACCACGCCGGTCCCGACTACGGCGGAAAACAGATAGCCGACAACCGATGCGATCGGACCGTTTAAGCCCGGAAGCGCATAGCCGGGCAAAGCAGACTGCCAGAGGTTCGACATGTTTTTCATGCCTTCAGGCTCAAAACCCAGCATCTGCATTATTTCTTCAAGTCCCCATTCCCCCCATGCAGTCCCGGAAGCGATGAGCCCCAGCGGAGTTAAAAGTATAAGTATACCGAGCCCGATCCAGAGCCTTCGGCGCGCACTGGAAACCGAACGCTGATATGCGGATTTCGACAGCGCGGGGATGTTGAGCATTGAGGGGTCTGATCTTGCGATGTAAGCCACAACGAGTCCCGTTACCAGCGCCTCTATGAACCCGAATACAGCAAGGTGTTCAAATGCCATGATCGGCACAGCCACATCAAGAGAATAAGGTCCATATAGAGGCGTGCCGTCGGCCTTATGGGCGATATACGGCTGGATCCCGAATTCAACCGCCGTAAAAAATGCGGCGAGGTTGATTGATACATAGGCGGCCACGCATGCCGCAAAAATTCTCCGGGGGATATTTGTCCCCGAATTAAAGCTCAGGAGCCTGTAGATATAATATCCTGAAAACGACATGACGAACGCGACGTTAAAGCAGTTGGCGCCGATTGCGGTAATGCCGCCGTCTCCAAAGAGCAGGGCCTGTATAATCAGGGCCATTGACACCGCCATCAGGGCCGCCCACGGCCCCAGGATTATCGCAATCAACACGCTCCCGGTCGCATGGCCGGAAGAGCCGCCCGGGACCGGTATATTGAACATCATTATTATAAAAGAAAAAGCTGCGCTCAGTGCCAATAACGGTATCTGTTTTGCGTTGAGCGCCTTCCTGAGGATTCTCGAACCCAGGTACCATAAGGGAAGCATTATCCCATAAAATGGAAGATATGTCTGAGGACTTAGGTAACCGTCAGGTATGTGCATTTTTCGATCTCACTTTTCATGGTAAAGTCATAGCTCCGCTCTGTCAGTTACATTTATGCAACTAACAGGGTTTAAAAAAGGCTTTTGGAAAAAAGTGTATTACTTAGTATCGACTGCTTTATCCGGCAACTTAAGACAAATCTTCGAAAACATCTTTTTCACACAAATTAAAATATTCTTATATGAAGGCTGCATAACACATTGCAAATTCGTAACACGCGTTCTTTAAAATTTTTTTACGCTAATAAAGGTCCTTTCCAGTAGTGCTCATGGAAAGGTTCCCGTGTATAACTCCTTTAATGCCTATTAATTTGTCCGCGACTTCTCTTATTTGCAAAGACGTTCCCTTCACAACCAACACTTCAAAGCACCTGTCATTATCAAGATGCACGTGGAGCGATGAAATAATATGGGTATGATTGTGATGCTGAAGCTCGGCTATTTTCTCTGTCAGTTTCCTTAAGCCGTGTTTATATACAAGGTTTATAGTCCCTATGGTCTCCTTGTTGTCATTTTCCCAATTACGCTTCACGAGCTGATTCCTGATCATGTCCCTGATCGCCTCGGACCTGTTGACATACCCCTCCTTACGGATAAGGCTGTCAAAATCCTCCAGCAATCTCTGGTCCGCGGAAATACCGAACCTCGTCATGTTTCCGTTTCCCGCCATCTTATCTCTGAGCTCCTGTTAATTATTTACAGTAATTTTAATGCCGGCTGTCCCTGTATGGTCATTAAAGTCGCTTATATTGACGGTGACAAGATGTTCGCCGTTGGCCAGCTTCGAAGTGTCTACCGGGAGATAAAACCTCTCCGGTATTTCCCTGAAAATTTCCTTCGTTATCAAAATGTAATCGATAAAATACCTGACCTCGCACCCGGCGCTCCATCTGATGTTGTCCGGTCCCTCAGAAAATGAAGTCCTGATATCCAGCTTCCCTTTAACGCCCTCCGGGCGTTGGTCCGTCTCGATTAAAAGCCGGGGGTCGGAACAGGCTTGCCCGTCATGCTCCTGGTGTTTTCCTCCAAAGGCCTGGTCCTTTGAGTCAAAGATTATTAATACCCTTTTGTTGTCGATAATATTACCCGAGGCGTCGCGGCCGTCCCATTCGATCTTATGTTCGCCGAAGGGCTGGTCCGTCCAGTCCATAAGGGTCCGGAGGACCAATTCCGGAGCGTCCCTTCTCGCAATCCTTAACCTTATTGTGCCGGCCTTGGTCAACTTGTAAGAAATCGTCGCGGGTTTACCGAGGGCCGGATTAAAAGTAGTCGCCTCATATGTCGACCTGTTGATAATCGATACCGGAAAGGGCTCATATCCCGTATCCGGAGTATGAATTTTAATTTTGTATGACTTCATGTCCTCTGCTCCTGAACCTCTACTCATGTGCCTGCTCCCTGTTTCAAACGTTCATCCCTGGTTCAATGTCATTCCGGAAATGACGGCCAGGTTATTTTCAATCGATTCAATCAGTTTTTCTGTTTTCTCACGATGACCCGCGTGTTGGTAAAAGTCTCCTGTCCGTAGACACTCACCCTGTATGTAATAACAAAATGCCTGTCATCGTCCTCGTCGTTTCTGCGTCTTACAAAGATCCTGCCGTCTTCGAATCTTATGTCCTCCTCATCATGTTCCGGCTGGGTGCTGACCACGCCTTCAAGAAAGATTTCATGATGGGGACCCGAAACTTTTACCCTCGGCGTCACTTCAATCCATTCATTATTTGCGGTAATAATATTATTGCTCATTGCTATTTATGCGCTGTCCGGCCCCTTTTTATAACTTTTCGGAAGAGCTTAAACCGCGCAATTTCACCTCCTTCGGAATTATTGCCTGAACACCTTACCCTTTTGACTTATTGTCTATCATGATCTTGCAGCCTCTTGACGTCGTATGCTGGTGATGGTCGCACATGCCCACATAAAGTGTATATTCTCCGTCAGGGAAGGCTGTCGTATCGACTTCGTATGCAAATTTTCCATTGCATCTGGCGTCATAGAACTCTTCATTGACGAGAATGTTGTTTAAATAGTATCTGACGCCGTACCCTACTTTTTCCCCGTAGCCCTTTTCCTCTGTATCAAGCTGTGATTCGACTCTTACGATGCCTGAAAGAACGTCTCCGTCCCTGACGGAGGTAATGGAGAGCGCGGGGATCACATTTGTGCCTTCCTGATAATAATTATGGGGGTGCCCCCACTTGTGCCCGTGAATAATTTCTTCATCCGATAAACCCTCTACGGAATACGCGCCGGGCTTATAAGTGGACATCGGCTCTCCTTCAATTACCATAAAGACCTGGGACAAGTCCTCAATGATGTTGCCGCCGTAGTCTTTGCCGTCCCAGTATTCGGTATGGGTCCCCGCTTCGCGCTCCTCCCAGTTCAATATTGTAGAAAGATAAAGCTCTCTCGTCCCCTTCTTGATTACCTTTATGCTTATCCTCGCGGGCTCCGTTATTGTGTAGGTTATGGTCCCCTTTTCTCCTTTCTTCGGGTTAAAGGCAAAGGCCCTGTCCATCTTGAAACTTCTGAATTTGGTCTTTACGGGTTTGTGGTCATGGTCATGATGATGCTCATGCTGATGGTCGTGTTCATGATCGTGATCATGCTGATGATGGTGTTCGTCGTCATGGTGATCTTCATGTCCATGGTGATTGTGGTCAGCCATATATTTACCTCCTTAGTTCTTTGAACATAGCACATATTGATGATGGGCCCAGAAGACCTTTACGTGCCATGGCGCCGGCATTCTTTCCAGGAATGAAAGCCTGCTGATCCTGTCTTTAAGCCCGGGGTTGTTCCCCATGTAATAATTCATGATGTCCCAATTCCAGAATCTTTTAAATATCTGCTGTCCTGTGTTATCGGAACTGCCGCTCTTTTCCTTTATAATTTTTCTGAAAATATTTTTGACGGGGACCGCCGTGTCCGGCCAGACAGGTATATCTATAAGCCCCTCGTCTTCTATTCTCATTCCCCTGGATTTCAGATGGCTTTTGATTCTGTCCAAATCGATCCAGGTTTCATCTATAGTATCAAAAAACCGCCTGTCAAAGATATACTTTCTCAGAATATAGCCCAATTGTCTCCTGTTCGGAATAAAAACAAGCACGAATTTTGACGATACTCTCGCCATTTCATTCAATAACAGGTCCGCGTTCCCGACATGCCGGATGGCGGCAAAATTCCATACAAGCTCGAAACTGTCGCTGCGGAAAGGAAGTCTTGACATATCTTCATGCAGCAGGACTTCATATCTTCCGTTAACAGGCAAAACCTCCAGAAGCTCCCTGGCTTCCTTAACGCTCTCCTTTCTGGCATCCGCCAGAACTATTTTGCAACCTTTCATTGCGAGATGGACGCTGTTAATGCCTGTCAGGCCGGTCATGCCGTAAACAGGGATTTCAAGGACGTTCTTTATATCATTGGAGGCCATTAATTCGTCAAAATAATTATTAAGCATGAACCTCTCATAGACCGTACCCAGTCCTTCATCGTAGCGCTCCATGTATTCTGATTTTATCATATAAACGGAAAGTAGAAGTAAATTATCCCTTACGAGCCTCCGGTCCTGCATGATCAGGGATTTACTATTATAGCCTTCTCCTTTGAATTATTTGTTTCATTGGTTTCGGCAACGACGCCGTCCGCATCAGACACCGCGATAATGTAGTAAGCGCCTGACGCCGTATCCGCCGGGATTGTGACCGGC
>QZKO01000050.1 GCA_003599505.1 Nitrospiraceae bacterium
CTTGCCCCTTGCCCCTCGCCCCTCGCCTATCCAACACGGCCCTTTTGATTTACCCTTATATCCCCTTGTCAGAATACAGGGCATAAAGCCGCGTTCTTTTGCTTCCTGTGCTATTGCGATGACAGCCGGCGTCTTCCCGGTGCCGCCGAGGGTGAGGTTACCGACACTGATGACTTTAACAGGGAGCGTTTGGGGTTTTACGAAAAATTTCCTGCACCTCAGCCCCAGTCCGTAAATCGCGCTAAACAGTCCCAATTAAACCTCGAATAAGTCCGATCGCTTTTTCTACAGCGCCGGTATTTTTTTCAGCCAGTATCTTTGCCCTTTGTCCCATCAGCGCGGCCTTTTCATCGTTATCCAGCAAATCCCTGACTGTCATCATGATATCACCCGCGTTCCTTACCCGGACCGCGGCGGAATGATCGAGAAATTCCGTTGCAAAGGGGAAATTGTCCATATGAGGTCCGAAGAGCACCGGTTTTGCCTGGAAAGCAGGCTCCAGTATGTTATGACCTCCCACAGGCACGAGACTTCCCCCGATGAAGGCGATAGTCGCCCCGGAGAAGACCTGTGATAACTCGCCGATAGTGTCAAGGAGGACAACGTCGTAATGCCCTTGCCCCTTGCCCCTTGCCCCTTGCCCTTTGATTTCAGAGCGTCTCAGGAATTTAAATCCTCTTCTCCTGAGAATATCGGCCGCCTCATCAAACCTTTCCGGATGTCTCGGCGCGATGATAAGCTTGAGGTCCGGATAATCCGGTTTTACAGATTCGAAGGCGTCAAGAATTATTTCTTCTTCGCCTTTGTGGGTGCTCGCGGCAAGGAGGATTCTTCCCCTGATATCTTCAAGCCAGTCCGGACAGCCGGACCGGGCGGAGCCGGCGTCAAATTTGAAGTTCCCCATTATTCCCGTCTTATATTTATCTGCTCCTATTTCGATAATCCTTCCCGCGTCGGTTTCTCCCTGCATGTAGAGGAAATCGACTGAAGAGAAGACTTCTTTCATGATGGAGCCAAGACGTTTGTATCCGGCGAAGGACCTGTTTGAAATCCTGCCGTTGAGTATGATGACTTTAGATCCGTGTTTTTTCAGCGTGCTGAAGAGAACGGGCCAGAGCTCTGTCTCTACCGTTATAAAGATTTCCGGTTTCATCGAGATTACGGCTTTTCTGACGCACCTGCAGGTGTCCCACGGCATATACATAATCCTGTCGGCTTCAGGGAACCTCTCTCCCGCCACTTTTTGCCCTGTATAGGTTGTTGTTGAAAGCACGACCCGTTTGCCGGGGAATTCTTTTTTCAGCGCCTTTAAAAAAGGGACGGACGCTATTACTTCGCCGACCGAGACGGCGTGCACCCAAAAGTCGGTTTTAAAATAGCGGGACAAACCGAGACGCTCGGTTATGAATGCGGTCTTGTTGTCCGGTCCTTTTTTGAACAGGAGAAAAGGGAAATATAAAAGAAGCGCTATGAATGAAAGGAGGTTATAGAGATGAAGCATGACGCCATCCTGCAAGCTCACCGGCTATCTGCGCTACCCTCCGGGACGGTTTCTCTCCCCGCAGAGTTTCTCTTATTTTTTTCAGGCTGCCGATCATCCCGTCTCTGTAAGCGCTGTCGGTCAATATTTTTTTCAGCTCGGAAAATATCTTTTCCGGGCTTGCTTCTTCCTGTAATAACTCCTGAACGACTTTTTCCCCGGAGAGGATGTTGACGAGGGAAATATATCTGACTTTTACCAGCAGCCTGGCGATGAAAAAAGATAACAGGGAGACCTTGTAAAAAACCACCATCGGGGTGCCCGCAAGAGCGGTTTCAAGCGTCGCGGTGCCTGAAGCCACCGCCGAAGCATCTGAACACGTGATGACCTCTATGGTGCGTCCCCGGACTATTTTCACATAATCAGGGAACGGCTCCGTAAGGTCGGACCCGGAAGTCAGCGGTATCACTACCTGCAGATCGGGGAACCCGGCATGAATTTTTTCAGCGACTTCCCTGATAAGCACCTGGTGCCTTCTGATTTCATCAGGCCTGCTGCCGGGGAGGAGGCTGATTACCGCTTTTACAGGATCAAGCCCGAGGATTCTCTTTAATTCTTCTTTGGTCCCCTGAATATTGTTTGTTTCCGTGACCGGATGTCCGACAAATTCACAGGGAAGTCCCGTGTCTTTATAATAAGCCACCTCAAAAGGGAAGAGGACCGCCATCCTGTCGGCCACAGCCGCGATCTTTTTCACCCTCCCTCTGCGCCAGGCCCATACCTGCGGACTGACATAATAAAGGACCGGTATGCCCGCAGCCTTTGCTTTTTTTGCGAGCAGCAGGTTGAAATCCGGATAATCTATAAGCACCAGGATATCCGGCCTTTTGACTGTCAGCGTTTCCGACGCTTTTTTTAAGGTGTCCCTGATTTTTCCGAGATGTTTTATCGCCTCGATGATTCCGACGACCTGTGAGACAGGGGCGATCAGCGAGAAGCCTTCTTTTTCCATGCGGGGGCCGCCGATGCCGAAAAGCTCCGTGTCCGGCCAGAGTTTCCTGACTTCCCTCCCCAACAGCGCGCCATATAGTTCACCGGACGCTTCACCGGCGCTTATCATCATTTTCCCTGGCATCCGTTAACATATCATTAAAGAAAAGGTTAATTCAATATATTGCGACTGTTTAAAAGCGGGGTTTACGCGGAAAGGAAGAGGGCTTATAATCTTTATAAGCGCTCATATCAGGGACTGAAGAGTAATGACATGAGATAAATTATGAAGGGCGTAAGGCTTAGAACAAAAATACTGGTATTGATGATTGGCGTGTTGACGCTGTCCGGCGTTTCGATGATTGTTCTCGGCAAGACCGTGTTTTATCAGAAGCTTTCCGTCAGGCTCCAGCAAAGGGGGATCTCGCTGGCCGGGCAGATTGCCTGGAAAAGTGTAAATCCCATTTTGACTGAAAGACCGCATGAGCTTGCAGAAACGGTGAGGGATTTCAAGAATTCAGAGGATGATGTTGAATATATTTTTATCCTTGACGGCCGCGGCGCGGTTATCGCGCATACATTTGAAAAAGGCTTTCCGGTGAGACTGAAAAACGTGAATGAGCTTGTTGCCGGTCAGACGCACAATGTCAGGCCCTTCCGGATTGATGAAAAAAATATTGAAAAAAATATCCTTGATATAGCCGTCCCTGTCCTGGGCGGAGAGGAGGGGGTCGTACATGTCGGCATTTCCAGGGACCCCATTATTGAAGACGTAAATGAAATTGTCATGGTTATGGTCTGGATGATTACCGGCGTCATGATCGTAGGCGGTATCGCCGCTTTTGTGCTTGCGAGGAGAATAACAAAACCTGTTTCGGAGCTGACCGGCGCGGTGAAGATAGCGGGCAGCGGAGACTTGAATCACATGGTGCGTGTAAGCGCGCATGACGAGATCGGCCTGCTTGCCGAATCGTTCAACAAGATGACAGGGGACCTCAAAAAAAGGGAAGCCGAGATGGAAATGATCAATTCCGAGCTGACGGCCCTTCAGATCATCTCGGCGATCGCGACCGACTCCCACAACCTGAAAGACCTTTTTACCGATGTGCTGGCCGCGGTCACGAATTTCGGGATACTCAGGTTTGCCCGGAAGGGCGCCGTATTCATGATTAAAGGAGACAGGATGGACCTTGTCCTGCAGACAGGATTCACAGAGGCCTTTGAAAAAGCGCATAAGGGCATGAAAGTAGGGCAATGCATCTGCGGACTTGCCGCGGAGACAGGGAAGATTGTCGTGTCGGAAAATTCGGAGTCGGACAGCAGGCATACCATAACGTATCCCGGCATTACCCCGCATGGGCACGTCAGCATACCTCTTGCTGCAAGGAACAGGATATTCGGGGTCTTGTGCCTGTACCCGCCGGTCGGGACTGAAATAGACGAAAGGAAGACCGCCCTGTTTTATACCATAGGGAGCCGCATCGGGGCCGCGATCGACAATATACTGCTTTATGAAGAAATAAAAGAGCTTTCGCTTCACGACCCGCTTACAAACCTCGCCAACAGACGGCTGATGAATTATGTGCTTGAGACTTCATACGCCAGGGCCAGAAGGGCGGAAGGTCCTCTTTCAGCCATCATGCTGGACATAGACTTTTTCAAGCAGTACAACGACACGTATGGTCATACAGTCGGAGACAATATGCTTGTCAGCATCGCGAATATAATCTCAAAGGAGATAAGACAGATAGACCTCGGCGTCAGGTACGGCGGGGAAGAGTTCCTTATCCTTCTTCCGGAGACAGGGTTATCGGAGGCGTGCGAAGTCGCGGAAAGGATAAGGAGGGACGTGGAGACAAATACCGGGATTACGGTGAGTCTCGGCGTTTCCTGCTATGACCACAGCATGAGCAGAAAGGAGGATATCGTCAGTAAGGCTGACGACGCGCTGCTGCGGGCCAAACAGAAAGGCAGGAACAGGATAGAGGTCAATGCGTGAGTAATTCCTTTTTTCCCTTATATGTTTTCCAGCGGTTGTGTATCCAGAGATACTGTTCCGGATACTTACGGATGACGGTTTCCATTTCACGCGTCATCGCTTCCGTTATTCTGAATATCTCGTCTTTTTCGCTTGTGTACGCTCCGGGCATGATGGGGTCGCTCACAAAACCTTCATACCGGTAGGCCCCTTTTTTTCTGCAGCAGGCGACTACTACGACCGGCCTTCCATAAGTTATCGCAAGTATCGCCGGCACAGGCGTAGTCGACGCCTTTCTTCCGAAAAAGTCGATTACTATCCCCTTCATGGTGCTCTGGTCGGGCAGCATGCCTATGGATTTGCCTGACCGGAGGGTTTTCTGGAGGACGAACATGGCGTTTTTTTTTGGTATGATGACGCTTCCGCTGGAAGACCGGTTTGAGAATAACAGCCTCTCCAGAAGCTCATTGTCAAGGGGACGCGCTACAACCGCAAGGGGTATCCCGATAAACGCGCTTACATGCGGGAGGACCTCCCAGTTGCCCATGTGAGGAGTAACAAAAATACACCCCCCTGATTCATCGTGTATCCTTTTCGCCTTGCTGAAAAGGCGGTCGAGGTCTGCCGTAGTTGTCCTGAGTCTTTCCATGGCGTCCGGTTTCGCGAAAAGGTAACGGAGCTTTATGATTTCAAGAAAGGTGAAAAAAAAGGACCGGCAGCTCCGGCGCGCGGTCGCCCTGATTTCATCTTCGGTCTTTTCGCCTTTAAACGCGTGCCGCAGGTTTTCAACGGCTATGCCGCGGCGTTTCTTACTGAGAAAATAAAGGAGGTCTCCGAGGGCGCTGCTGATAATTTCAGCGGCCTTCAGCGGCAAAACACTTACGGTGGAGACCAGGAGACGGGCTGACGCGTATTCAAGGAGTTTAACGGGTCTGCTTTTTTTGCGCTTTTTCAACTTACGCGACTTCCACGATCACCGACGAAGACTGTCCGCCGACGCCGTAGCTGATCGAGAGAAAACGGTCTTTCGCGCAGGGCCGGGGCGCGTTTGATATCTTCAATCCGGAAAATGCTTTTTCAGTTTCCCGGAAGTTCAATGTCGCAGGAACAGTCCTGTTTTTCACCGCGTAAATTCCGAAGATGACCTCCGCTATGTCGCTTGCCGCGCCCATATGGCCGGTATAAGGTTTCAGCCCGCACACAGGTACATCGTTTTTACTGCCCGTGATATCCATTATGGAGCGCAGCTCCGACCTGTCGCCTTTTTGAGTGCCGCTTCCATGAGGTATGATAAAGGCCAGGTCGCTGATATCACAGCCGGAATCTTTCAGCACCGTCAGAATGTTCCGCCTGATGACCTGTTCAGGGACGCCGAGCCTCTGGTCCGGAGAAAACTCAACAGAATTTCCCAGGCCGAGTATTTTGCCCCCTGTTTCCGCCCCCCACTGCCTTGCGACGTCGGAGGACGCGAGAAAGACGGCGGCGCCTCCTTCTCCAGGAATAAACCCGTCACGTCCTTTGTCAAAAGGCCGGTATGAATGGACCCCTGCTCTGCATTTTGAAAGGATGCCCAGGCCCTCAAGTTCATAAACGGGGATTTCCGTAATCCAGTTTCCATAACCGACTGCCATAGCTACATCAGCCTTGTTCTGTTTGATGCTCCTGTACGCAAGCTCCAGCGCGTTGCCTCCATTGGGCGACAGGCTTGCAAGGCTTGTGTTCGGGCCCATAAATTCCATAAAAGCGGACAGAAAACTGAAGAGGTTGTTATGGAGCGACTCAAGCAGATAGAAAGGGTTTACCTTGTTGAGCGCGGAGATGTTCAGTTTCTCCTGGTCGACTCTTTGCCAGTTACTGTCGGCGCTGTCTTTTAAAGCGGGATGCATGAAGTCGTAGCCGACTTTTGTGAAATCTCCTGAAGCGATATACAGCGCCCTTCTGGCAGGGGGGACGTCCGGCATTTTTTCACGGAATCCCGAGATAGCCTCGCAGGAGGAACAGAACCCGAGCACGGCCCCGCGGTTCAGGAATTTCATTTGTCCTTCCTGTTTGGGGGGTATGTCCGGAGGGAGCGCGTATTCTTTTGCTTCAGCTTTATATTGCAAAAAAGCAGGCAGGTCTTCACGCGGATAACGGGCTATGCCGGTCTTCATCGCCGTGACGCTGTCAATGTTCTCACGGGTATTTTTACCAATGGAAGTTGTTAGTCCGGTCCCAAGGATAAAGACTTCTCTTTCAGACATTACAGCTTCAGCCCCCTCGTCAATACCTGGAAAAACCTCCTTTGTTCTTCTGTGTTTTCTATTTCATCGAGCGGCGCCGCTATCCCTTCGAATTCAGCGACGATCTTCTTTTTTCCGTTGACCAGGCCGGTCCCTCTGTAAATTTTAAAATCAGCGTTCTCACCTTCAATTCGCCTGACCTCAAGCTCCACCTGGTCCCCCGGGAGGGCAAAACTGTAGAAATTGGATTTTATTACCCTGTTGATTAAAAACCAGTTCCTGAAATCGGAAGACGCGGCCTCCAGCCAGCCGGTCAGTTGCGTCAAGGCTTCAAGAAGCAGGACCCCCGGCATAATAGGGTTCTTCGGGAAATGAAACTCAAGGAAATCCTCGCTCATGGCGACATTTTTGACGCCCTTTATAAACTCGCCCGCCTTCCATTCGGTTATGTGGTCGATCAGCAGGTAACGCATTTACACATCCTCTTTCCCGGCCAGTATCACACTCGCTACCGCGTAATCCGCTGAATGTGAGATAGAAACGGTAAACTGGTTTATCCCGCGTTTATCGCTTATCTTCTTTACCCAGCCCCTGAAAGACAGCGCAGGTTTTCCGGAAGCCCCCGGGACCGTCTCTATTTCCTGGAAGGCATGGTCGATGCCTGAACCGGACATCCCGATGCCGAGCGCCTTCAGTCCGGCCTCTTTTACAGCGAAACGTCCGGCAAAATGTATATCAGGGTCTTTCTTTGAAAGGCAATAATCTCTCTCTTTGTCCGTGAAAATATCGGTCATAAAATTATTATTCCGGAGGAGGACCTTCCTGAATTTCCCGACCTCCACAATGTCGATGCCCTGATAGAGTTTCATGATACGCTGAGGCCCCCGTCAACCGGAATTGTCTGCCCTGTAATGTAATCAGCCTTGTCGGAGGAAAGGAATACAATAAGGTTTGCCACATCAGAGGGCTCTCCGAACCTGTTTAAGGGGATCTGTTCCAGGATTTTGTTCCCGGCGCGTTTTCTCGCGCGGCTGCTCATGTCCGTGACGATCATTCCAGGCAAAACGGCGTTGACCTGAATCCCCTTTCCCGCAAGTTCAACGGCGCACGCGCGGGTAAAAGAGATAAGCCCCCCTTTCGCGGAAGCATAGTTGGTCTGTCCGCGTCCGCCTTTTATCGCGCTTATGGAAGAGATGTTTATTATTTTGCCGGAATGGTTAGCCATCATTATCTCCGCCGCGTGCCTGGCGCAGAGAAACGCGCCTCGCAGGTTTGTGTCGATAACTTTGTCCCATTCCTGCAGCTCCATCGCCAAAAGTAAATTGTCCTTTATGATCCCGGCGTTGTTCACGAGTATGTCGAGCCTGCCGTATTTGTTCCGGATAAAATCAAAGAGCGCCCGGACTTCTTCAGGAGAAGATATATCGGCCTGGAAAATCTCCGCTTCCTTCCCCAGTCCTTCAATCTCTTTCTTTACCGCTTCAGCCTTTTCCGCTGACCTATTATAATTAATAATCACCTCAGCGCCGGCTTTCGCGAGAAGCACGCATGCTTCCCTTCCGATGCCTCTCGAACCGCCTGTGACGAGGGCGATCTTGTTTGATAGATCGATATTCATTTGTTCTAACCTTTATTCATATTATTGACAATAATTCTAACTTAAAAGGGGCCAAGGGGTCGAGGGGTCAAGTGAAAAAATATTCAATGCCTTATCTGGACCCTCGAACCCCTGAACCCTTGACCCCTATTTTAGTTTTTATACTTTTTTACAACGATAGATGCATTCTGTCCGCCGAAGCCGAATGAGTTCGATATCGCGGCGCGCACCGTTCTGCTTCTTTTTACATCGGGCACATAGTCCAGGTCGCATTTGGGGTCGGGGTTTTTCAGGTTCAGGGTCGGGTGGACCTCGTCCCTGTTCACACTTAATGCGGTAAAAATAAATTCCGGCCCGCCCGACGCTGCCAGGAGATGTCCGATTACTGATTTGCTTGAATTGACGCAGAGGTTATACGCATGTCCCTTGAATACGTTTTTAATCGCGAGCGTTTCAGCGGAATCGTTGAGTTTGGTGCTTGTCCCATGCGCGTTTATGTAGTCAATATCTTCAGGCGTCATGGAAGCGTCAAGAAGCGCTGCCCGCATCGCCTTTTCGGCGCCTTCACCTTTTGGGTGGGGCGCGGTCACCTGAAAGGCGTCCATGGTCGTGCCGTATCCCGCGACTTCGGCGTAAATCCTCGCTCCTCTTTTCAGCGCGTGTGATTCTTCCTCAAGTATGACGATCCCGGCGCCTTCTCCCATCACCAGGCCGCCTCTTTTTCTGTCAAAAGGCCTGCATATTTCTTCAGGATTATCAGTTGAGGTCGCCGCCGCGCCGAGCAGGACGAAGAAAATCAGTCCCACCGGATTGATCATTGAATCCGCCCCGCCTGCCGCTATCAGGTCCGCGTCTCCTCTGCGGATTGACCGGCCGGCAATTCCTATGGCCTGTGAGGCCGAGGCGCACGCGGTCGTTATCGTGCTGTTAGGACCTCTCAGGCCGAATTTATCGGCGATGAGCGCTGACGGTCTGTTGGAATTGTTTTTTATCAGGGATTCCCTGTGGACATCCCTGAATTCTCTGCTGAACTTTTGATAATCAAATTTATTATTCTCAGCAGTCCATCTTTGTATATCTTCAAGCCTGTTAATTCCAAGTCCAGCCGCAAGAACAACGCCGTGACGGAAAGGCCCATCATCTTTTGTCTGTGTTCTGTGTTCTGTGTTCTGACATATCACCCCCGCGTCCTTCAGCGCCTCTTTCGCCGCCCACAGCGCGAAAAGCGTCCTGCGCTCGCCTTCTTCAACCGCGTCTTCGGGGAATGCTTCCTTTATCCTGAGAAAGTCGTTCTCCTTTACTTCTCCGGCAGCCTGCACCGCTGATTTTTCAGATCGAGGGTAAGAAAGCCTGCCGATGCCCGATATTCCGGCAAGCGCCTTCCCCCAGCTCTCTTCAACGTCGAGCCCGAGCGAAGTCGCCATGCCGAGGCCGGTTATGACAACTCTTCGTTTATTCATGACGCATCGTATAAAAGGATACTTGAAAACGCCGCCGTAGTTCAACAGTGTGAATTCTTATGCCGGGAATTGCTTTTCGGGCCTGGCCCGGAATCTTGCAGGGGCGTTATCTGATATACGCCTCGGTTACGTATCTGCGCATCATCCTGTGGCTGTTGAAGTAGTAGGCGTTCTTTCCGATGGCGTTCTGCATCATGCGTATCCATTGCTTGCGGTTTTCGTAATAAAGGGGGATTATTATCTTTTCAAGCTTATAATACAGGTCTTCCGCGTCTATCCTGTTCATGTTATTGTCAGGTCTTATTTCAGTGGGGGCGGGGCCGATCGACCAGCCGGTATAGCCTTCTATGTGCCCCTCGATCCACCACCCGTCAAGAACGCTGAAATTCATTACCCCGTTGTGCGTTGCTTTCATGCCGCTGGTCCCCGAAGCCTCAAGAGGCCTGAGGGGCGTATTCAGCCATATATCGACGCCTGATACGAGTTTTAACGCGATTTCCATATTATAGTTTTGAATGAAGGCAATTTTGATTTTCCCTTTCAACTGCCCGGCGTAAGTGAATATCTTTTCAATCAACTGCTTGCCCACCGTGTCTTTTGGATGCGCCTTTCCGGCGTAAACAATCTGGACCTTGCCGGCCCCTATTCGTTCAAGCCTCTGTAAATCGGTGAAAAGGAGGTCCGCCCTCTTGTAAGCCGTCGCCCTGCGCGCAAACCCTATGGTAAGTGTATTGTAATCCATACCGGTATCCGAGACGGAATTGACATAGTCAATGAGCTTTTTCTTGGCCTCCATATGGGCGGCCCAGAGCTCTTCATCCGGGATCGCGCCGACCCTCACGAATATCTCAGGCTCGTTGGCCCAGCCGGGGAGGTATTTGTCAAAGATCTTTTTCATGCTTTCACACGTCCAGGTATAAGAATGCACGCCGTTTGTTATCGCGTTGATTATGTAACCCGGGAACATGGATTGCGAAACCTCTCCATGTTTCTTTGCGACTCCGTTAACATAATCGCTCAGATTAAAGCCGAGGAGCGTCATATTGACTTTATTTTCTCCAGCCAGCTTTTTAAGGATTTTTTCCGGGAAATAGTCCCCCAGCACCCTGTTGCAGAGGTCATATGAAAACTTGTCATGTCCCGCCTCCAGCGGCGTATGAGTTGTAAACACGCACAGGTCTTTTACGGATTCAGTGTCCCATATCTGTGTCTCGTCCCAGACGGATTCAATGTCTCTCTTGAATTTATGGAGCAGCTCGAGAGTCAGGAAAGCGGCATGTCCTTCGTTCATATGGTATTTTTTGATTTTAAAGCCCATTTTCTTGAGCATTCTGACGCCGGCTATGCCGAGAATGATCTCCTGTTTAAGCCTGTAAGCGTCATCGCCTCCGTAAAGATAGTCGGTCAACCCCCTGTCTTCGGGACTGTTTTCAGGCAGGTCCGTATCAAGGTAAATGACAGGGACCCCGAGTCCGTTCCTCGGGCTTTTTACAAGGTAAACCCATGCCTGAACAGCTACGGTCCGGCCTTCCAGAGTGATAAATATCTTTTCAGAGGCTTTCTGGAGCACCTTTGAAGGGTCCCATTCAGCGGGATGCTCTATCTGACGGCCCGAGCTGTCGATCTCCTGGCGGAAATAGCCTTTGCGGCTGATAAGTGTGACTGCCACGAAAGGAAGATTCAGGTCCGCCGCGGACTTGACTGTGTCGCCCGCGAGCACCCCGAGGCCTCCTGAATAAGTCGGGATATCGTCGCTCAGGCCGATCTCCATCGAGAAGTACGCGATCTTCGGATCGGTTATGTGTGCGGACAGAATTGACATACGTGCCTATTATATCATTTTTCCCAATTACTGAATTAAGCCAAAACACCCTTTTTTCTGCTTTGGCTTCTTTTAGCGTGTCTACTATTAATTCGGCATAAATTTATGTTTCTTTAATTATATAATTATAATTTCATATGCTAAAATACACCGGAAATTAAAACAAATCCGAAATGCAAAATACGAAATTCGAAACAATATCGAATGACTGAAATTCAAATGTTTCAAACAGGCAAGGTTTTGAGCATTTGAATTTGTTTCGGATTTCGATATTCGGATTTCTTGTTTTTATGTTTTCCAACAGGAGGTCTTATGGACATAAAATCATTTGTTTTACAAAAGGCAAAGGAAGCAAAGGAAGGCGCGCGCGCTATTGCAAAGCTCTCATCAGAGCAGAAGAATGCCGCCCTGATAAAAATGGCTGAGGCCCTGAGGAAGAACGCGAAAAAACTTCAGGCCGCGAACAAGAAAGACATTGCCGCGGCCCATAAGAAAGGCCTGACAAAGGCCATGATCGACAGGCTTACGCTGACACCTCAGAGGATTGATGATATGGCAAAGGGACTCGTCGAGATCGCGGCGCTGCCTGACCCCGTCGGCGAGATCACAAAGATGTGGAAGAGACCGAACGGCATGATGGTCGGCAGGATGCGCGTGCCCATCGGGGTTATCGGCATCATTTATGAATCGAGGCCTAATGTTACCGCTGACGCGACAGGCCTGTGCCTCAAGGCAGGCAACGCGGTGGTCCTGCGCGGCGGTTCCGAAGCCATAAATTCCAACCTTGCGATAGTTAATATCCTGAGGAGCGTCGCGAAGTCGGAAAGGGTACATGAAGGCGTTGTGACGTTTATCAACATCCCCGATAGAGACGCTGTCATGGAAATGCTGAAACTTGAAGGGACAATTGACCTTGTCATACCGAGAGGAGGGGAGGGGCTCATCAGGGCGGTCACTGAGAATTCGCGCATTCCCGTGCTCAAGCATTACAAAGGCGTGTGCCACGTGTTTGTCGACCGTGACGCTGATTTTGAAATGGCCGGAGATATCTGCTTCAACGCGAAGGTCCAGCGTCCCGGCACCTGCAACGCGATGGAGACCATGCTCGTGGACCGGAAGATCGCGAAAAAGTTTCTGCCGGCCATGATTAAAAGGTTCAGGGCAGCGGGAGTTTTTCTGAAAGGATGTCCCGCGACGTTGAGGATCGATAAGTCTCTCGGACCGGCCAAAGAGGAAGATTATCACGCTGAATATCTCGAAAAGATACTGAATATTAAAATAGTAAAGGACATGGATGACGCCATGGACCACATCGCGGAATACGGCTCCGCGCATACGGATTCAATAGTGACGAAAGATTACCAGAAGGCGATGAGGTTTCTGAGAGAGGTGGACTCGGCATCCGTATTCGTGAATGCCTCGACAAGGCTGAGCGACGGATATCAGTTCGGCCTCGGCGCCGAGATGGGCATCTCAACGGACAAGATACACGCGCGGGGACCGATGGGGCTTGAAGAGCTCACCTGCACCAAGTTTATCGTCTTCGGCAGCGGGCAGGTAAGGGTGTGAAGAAACTCGGTATCTACGGCGGGACATTCAACCCGGTACACTATGGTCATCTGAGGACCGCTGAAGAGGTGCGGGACAAGCTCTCTCTCGACAGGATACTTTTTGTTCCTGCCGGTAAAACCCCCTTTGAGAAGCCTGAAATGGTTAAAGCCGTACACCGGTATAAAATGGTAAAGGCGGCCATAGCGGACAACCCCCATTTTCAAATATCCGCTATCGAGGTGAAAGCCCGGGGTAAATCGTTTTCTGTTGATACGATCGGGAAATTGAGCGTGAAATACAGGGGGAGCGAGCTGTTTTTCATCCTCGGCATAGACGCCTTTCCGGACCTGCCTTACTGGAAACAGCCTGACAGGCTTGTCGATCTCGCGCATTTTGTCGTTATATCAAGACCGGGACATACCTTTGCCGGCCTCGCGTCATCTCCTTATCTCAGGGGCGTCCCGCTGAAGACGCTGCGCGAGATGGATTCCGGGACAAGAGACATATTTCCATTTAATATTTCAGAGAGGCGGAAAGGGTTTCTGTGCAGGGTCACGTCTCTTGATATTTCAGCGTCAGGCATCAGGAATTTGATAATATCAGGGAGGAACGCAAAATACCTCTTGCCTGATTCTGTGGAATCCTATATAATTTCAAAGAAATTGTATAAATCGCGTAGGGGCAATTCATGAATTGTCCCAACAATAAAGGGAGAGTCCTTTAATTAAAAACAGTAAAAAGAAGGCTGTCAGGGCCGCGGAAATAGCCCTTGACAAGAAAGCCAAAGATACAGTCATACTCGATTTAAGAGACCTTTCAAGTATCGCGGATTATTTTGTGATATGCTCCGGCGAGAACCCGGCACAAATAAGGGCGATAGCGGAAGCGGTACAGGAAAATTTTTCGAAGGCGAAGATTTTCCCGGCGGGGAAAGAAGGCCTGGATTTTGCCAGGTGGGCTTTAATCGATTACGGCGATATGGTCATCCATATCTTTGATGAGGAAACAAGGGCGTATTATGATCTGGAAAAGCTCTGGATAGACGCGCCGCGGATAGAGGTAGAGAAGAAGAGACGATAGCATGGCAAAATTTTCAGTATTTCTGATAATACTTTTTCTCCTGGTCGTCGGCATCCTCGCGTTTTTCAATAAAGACACGGTAAACCTCACGGTCTGGCAGGGCGTAACATATGAAGTCCCTGTAATAGGCCTGATACTTATATCCAGCGCGGCCGGCATTTTCGCGATGTTCATTATCTTTTCCATCAGGGACGCCCGCCGGTTTTTCAGCAACTGGCAGTTCACCCGCAAACAGAAGAAAGACCTGAAGATACAGGAAGCATACGCGAGAGGGCTGGACGCCTTCTTTGCCTGCAGGCATGAAGAGGCGCGGGACCTCTTCAGGCGCGTCATTGAAGAAGACCCCTCCCATGAGAACGCCCTCCTGAGGCTTGGCGACATAGCTTTTATCGAAGAGGATTTTGCCGGCGCAAAGGATTTTTACATAAAAGCGAAAGAGATAAAGCCGCGGAGCGTTGAAGTGCTCCTTTCGCTTGAAAAGATTTTCGAAGCGCAGCAGAAATGGCAGGAGGCCCTGAAATATCTTGACGCCGTTCTCGATATCGATGAGGAAAACCCTGAGATCCTTCACAAGAAGCGGGACATTTTTGAAAGGGACAGAAAGTGGGAAGAGGTCCTGGAGGTCCAGTACAAAATCCTCAAATGCGATCTTCCTCCTGAAGAAGAGCGGGAGGAGCAGAAAAAACTTGCCGGTTATAAATATGAGCTCGGATGCCGTTATCTTGAAACAAACAATACCGAAAAGGCCGTGAAGCTTCTGAGGTCCGTGATAAAAACGGACAGGGATTTCGCGTCGGCATATATAGCACTTGCTGAAGCATATTTAAAAGCCGGTAATGCCGATGAGGCGCAGGACGTCCTTATGAAGGGTTTTGAAGCAACGTCCTCACTGGTCCTTCTCGTGCGTCTTGAGGACTTTTTTATAACCATGGGAGAGCCTGGTACGATTATCGAGCTCTACCAGAAGGCGATACAGAAAGAGCCGAGAGATGTAAAACTCCAGTTCTTCCTGGCAAAGCTTTATTACCGTCTTGAGATGATCGATTACGCCTATGAGACGATCAGCTCGCTTGATATGAGCGCCTGTGATTTTCCGGATTTCCATATCCTGTCAGGCAGTATTTACCAGAGGCGCTCCCAGTATGAAAGGGCCGCGGATGAATTCAGGAAGGCGCTGAAAGCTGATAAACCGCTCCTGGTGCCGTTCTGTTGTTCAAATTGCGGCTATACGTCCAAAGACTGGGCCGGCAGATGCGCGTCCTGCAACAGATGGAATACCTTTATTCTGAATACCCATGAAATCTGCAAGACAAAGAAAAGACAGAGTAGTCCTTGATACCAGCCTTTTTGTAAATCCTGAAGTCAGGAGCGACTTCGGAGATACGCCTACCGCCGCGATAAACGGGTTTCTCGCCATAGCGCTGCAGATACCTTCGCTCGAATTCTACATGCCTTCTTCCATTTTTCAGGAGCTGCTGAATTTTGTAAATGAGAAGGAAATCCCCGGGAGCTTCCTCGCGGTCCTGCGCCAGAAAGCCCCGAGCAAGCATGAGCTTACATGTCCGGCTTTTTTCCTGTATGAGCTTATTGAAGACATAAGGGAACGTGTCAATAAAGGCCTGCGGATTGCCGAGAAGGCCGTCAGGAGCGCTGGAAAGGGTGGTGAGCAGGAGGTCATCCAGAGCATGAGGAAAAACTACAGGGAGGCCCTGCGCGACGGCATAATCGACAGCAAGGAGGATGTGGACCTGATACTCCTCGCAAAAGAGCTTGACGCGCTGCTTGTCACCGTCGATCACGGAGCCATAAAATGGGCGGAGAAGCTGGGGATAAGGTGGCTTTTGCCCACCAGGTTCAGGGCGTATCTGCTGAGTTTTATCGAGCAGCAGGAATAACAGGGCCCAAAGGTGTTCCCGGCTTGCAAAACCTACCGGAAATGATAACATTTAATATATAGACTGCCTTGCCGTAGACGTGCCCTGACATTTACGCAAATGATTATGAAATCTTGCGGGGGAGGCGCTTATCATGTATCTTGACAGAAAAGACGCAGGCCTTCGTCTTGTGGAAGAGCTTGGAGATTATAAGGGCAGGGGGGACGTTGTTGTCCTGGCCCTTCCGAGGGGCGGCGTGGTCACGGGGTTTGAAATCGCCGCGGGACTGAAGGTCGCCATGGACGTCCTCATAGTCCGGAAAATAGGCTTTCCCTACCAGCCTGAGCTTGCCATAGGCGCGGTCTCTGAAACAGGGGCCGTATTTCTGAACCATAAATTAATAAAGGCTTACGGCGTCGCGGATGACTATGTCGAGAATGAAATTAACAGGCAGAAAGAAGAGATAGCAAGGCGGGTAAAACTTTACCGCGAGGGCAAAAAGATCACGGAACTTAAAAACAGGACCGTTATCCTTACGGACGACGGCGTTGCTACCGGGGCCACGATGAAGGCCGCGATAGCCGCGCTGAAGGAGGAGAAGTTAAAGGAGCTGGTGATAGCGCTCCCTGTTGCTCCGCCTGATACGGCAGATGAACTTAAAAAGACGGCGGACAAATTTATATGCCTGGAAACACCTCCGGATTTTATGGCAGTCGGAGGTTATTACCGTGATTTCACCCAAGTGACGGACGAGGAAGTGATAAAATACCTGCGGAAGGCATGGGGAGGAGAATAGAGTGGCAAAGATAATAGTAACGGTTGATTTGGGGCATTTCAGGGCTTACAGGGTCACGTACGACCCTCTCGGAAGGCCGGTAACCGACCTGATTGAAAGTTATGATTCCATAGAGGGGCACGGCAGGCTGTCGGAGAAATTAAGCGATACAGCGGGGAGGCTGCTCAGGGGAGGCGGGAAGAGAGATGTCGCGAAGGGATACGGCGAGCCCCATCATCTGGAATCTGAAATCAGGAAGAAACTGATAAGGATGATCGCCCTGGACATTAACGCCCTGATAAAAAGTGAAGCCTGCGAGGGCTGGTATCTGGCGGCCGGTGAGAAAATCAGCGAAGAGTTAATTAATAAACTGGAGCCGGAGGTTAAAAGCAGACTGCTCAGGAACATTACGGCTGATTTGACAACAATTCCGGTTTCTGAAATCGTGAGTCATTTTAAATAGAAACACGTAAGGAGCGCGCCATGCGGAGAAAGGTAATTACGGTCGACGGCTGCACCGCGTGCGCCCATGTGGCGCATGCGGTAAATGAAATAATAACGATTTATCCCATAACACCTTCTTCCCCCATCGCGGAGATCTGCGATGAGAAATCCGCGAGAGGGCAGGTCAATATATGGGGCTCTGTGCCGAGGGTAAGCCAGATGCAGTCCGAGGCGGGGGTCGCGGGCGCCGTGCATGGTTCGCTTACCACCGGGGCGCTGGCAGCGACAATCTCGGCCTCTCAGGGGCTCCTGCTGATAATCCCCAACATGTATAAAATAGCGGGTGAGCTTACCCCCACGGTCTTTCACATCACCGCCCGCTCCCTTGCCTGTCAGGGGCTGTCGATCTTCGGAGACCACTCTGACGTTATGGCCGCCCGCTCCACGGGGTTTGCCATGCTCTGTTCAAAGGACGTGCAGGAGGCCATGGATTTCGCCCTCATCTCCCAGGCCGCGACTCTTGAATCAAGGATACCTTTCATGCACTTCTTCGACGGGTTCAGGACTTCACACGAGATCCAGAAGATTGAGGAGCTGACCTTTGACGATATGCGGCACATGATCGACGATGACCTTGTCATCGCGCACCGCGAGAGGGGTTTATCTCCCGACCGGCCGAACATCCGGGGGACTGCTCAAAATCCCGACGTATATTTCCAGGGACGTGAGACGGTCAATAAATATTACGATGCGACTCCCGGCATTGTGCGGAAGGCGATGGATAAATTTGCAGGTCTTACAGGCAGGCGGTATAAGCTCTTCGACTATTCCGGCGACCCCGGGGCGGAGCGCGTAATTGTAATCATGGGCTCAGCGGGAGATACGGCCCTGAGCACGATTCAGGCCCTTAACGCAAACGGCGAAAGACTCGGGCTCGTGCAGGTCCGGCTTTACCGGCCCTTTTCGACTGAGGACTTTGTGAAGGCCATGCCTCCGACTGTCAGGGCCATTGCCGTGCTTGACCGCACCAAAGAGCCCGGGGCGGTCGGCGAGCCTTTATACCTTGATGTCAGGACCGCAATTGGTGAAGCGATGGAAAAGGGGCTTGCGGGCTTCAGTAAGTATCCGCTGATAGCGGGCGGCCGCTACGGTCTCGGTTCAAAAGACTTTACGCCGGCCATGGTGAAAGGCGTATTTGACAATCTTTCAAGGTCCCGGCCCAAAAATCATTTTACAATCGGAATCAACGACGATGTTACCGGCGCGAGCCTGGAATATGATGAGACATATACATTGGCCGAGACCGGAATTTACCGCGCCATGTTCTACGGCCTCGGCGCTGACGGGACAGTCGGCGCGAACAAGAACACCATCAAGATCATCGGCAGCAAGACGGATAATTATGCCCAGGGGTATTTTGTGTATGACTCCAAGAAATCAGGCGCGATCACCATATCGCACCTGCGCTTCGGGAAAGAGGAAATACATCATCCATATCTCCTTTCCCGGGCCAAATTCATAGCGTGCCATAACCCCACGTTCCTTGAGAAATACGATATGCTGTCCGGCGCGGAAGAGGGCGCGACGTTCCTTCTTACGACTTCACATAAGAGAGACGAGATTTGGGACACGCTGCCGGTCGAGGCGCAGGAGCTGCTCATTTCAAAGAAGATGAAGTTTTACATCATAGACGCCATCTCTCTCGCTGAGGAGATCGGCCTGGGCACAAGGATAAATATGATAATGCAGACCGCGTTCTTCGTCATATCGGGAATCCTTCCTAAAGAGGACGCTGTCAGGGCGATAAAAGAGCAGATTGAAAAGACCTATCTGAAAAAGGGGACGCAGGTTGTGGAGATGAATTACGCGGCAGTGGACAGGGCGATACAGAGTATCGTGGAAGTCCGTGTCCCCGAACACGCGACAGGCGGGGTGCGCATGAGACCTCCTGTCCCGGCGCGCGCGCCCGAATTTGTAAAAAATGTGACCGCAAAGATGATAGCCGGCAAGGGGGACTCGCTTCCCGTGTCCGCCATCCCTGCCGACGGCGCCTGGCCTTCAGGCACGACGCAGTACGAGAAACGGAATATCGGGGTGCATATCCCTGTATGGGAGCCTGATATCTGCATCCAGTGCGGGCAGTGCTCCTTTGTCTGCCCTCACGCGACCATAAGGATAAAGGCGTATGCTCCGTCTCTTCTCAATGACGCGCCGCTGCGGTTTAAATCCGCCGACGCAAAAGGCAAAGACCTCCAGGGCCTTAAATTCACTGTCCAGGTGGCCCCGGAGGACTGCACGGGATGCGGCTCCTGTGTTTATATGTGTCCCGCTCATAAAAAAGATGAGAGGGGAGAAAAGATACCTGACTTCAAGGCGATAAATATGAGGCTTCAGGAGCCCCTGCGAAGGGTGGAGGCGGAGAATTATGATTTCTTTCTGGGCCTCCCTGAAACCGACCCGTCAAAATTCAATATTTCTACCGTAAAAGGCTCGCAATTTTTAAAGCCCCTGTTTGAATACCACAGCGCTTGCGGGGGCTGCGGAGAGACGCCTTACATAAAACTCGTTACCCAGTTATTCGGCGACCGTCTGCTTATCGCGAACGCGACAGGCTGTTCGTCAATCTATGGAGGGAATCTCCCTACCACGCCTTATACAAAAAGGGAAGACGGCAGGGGGCCCGCGTGGTCGAATTCACTCTTTGAAGACAACGCGGAATTCGGGCTCGGCATGAGACAGACAGTGGACAAGTTCAGGTCACAGGCGCTGGAACTGATGGAAAGACTCGGCGCCGTTTCAGCTTATTCGGATGCCGGAGAGCTTTTTAATTCGATCAGGAATGCGGACCAGTCTGCGCTGGAAGGGATCGAAGATCAGAGGAAGCGGGTCGACGCGTTGAAGCAGAGGATATCAGAAGACCATTCACCTGACGCCAAAAATCTCCTGTCCCTCGCGGATTACCTTGTGAAGAAATCCGTCTGGGCCATCGGCGGCGACGGGTGGGCCTATGATATCGGATACGGCGGGCTCGACCATGTCCTTGCCTCTGGAGAGAATATAAACATAATGGTCCTGGACACCGAGGTATATTCAAATACAGGCGGGCAGATGTCGAAATCCACGCCCCTTGCCGCTATGGCGAAATTTGCCGCGGGCGGGAAGAGGACGCCGAAAAAGAACATAGGCATGATTATGGCGACCTATGGGAGCATTTACGTGGCCCAGGTGGCCTTCGGCGCCAACCCGTCCCACACAGTCAGGGCGGTCCTTGAGGCAGAGGCATTCAACGGACCTTCACTGATTGTCGCCTATTCCACGTGCATCGCGCAGGGCATCGATATGAGCAAAGGGATAGAAGAACAGAGGAAGGCCGTGCAGTGCGGGCACTGGCCTCTCTACCGGTATAACCCGGAACTTGAGAGGCAGGGCAAGCCCCCGCTGATAATCGACAGCAGCGAGCCCTCTATCTCCCTTGAGGAATATGCTTACAGGGAAAACCGCTACCGGGAGCTTAGGGCGGGCAATCCGGCGCTCGCGGCGGAGCTTATGAAACAGGCGGAGGCGGACGTAAGAAGGAGATGGAAATTTTTAAAGCATCTGGCGCAATGGAAACCTGAAAATTGAAGACAGGACCGTTTGGATGAATATCAGGGAAACGGCAGCGAGACTTCAGGATTTCTACATATTATCCATCAGGGCGCCGCTGGGCATATTCCGCAGGCCTTTTTATCTCCGGGATACGATTGAGCAGATGGATTATATGGGCACGGGGTCCCTGTTCATAGTGGTCCTCGTGTCGCTTTTCATCGGCATGGCGCTTTCGCTCCAGATATCAGCGGAGCTCTCCGCGCTGGGACTGAAAATATACACGGGGCGGATAGTCGGGCTGTCCATAATCAGGGAAATAGGGCCTGTGGCAATAGCCCTCAGTTTCGCGGGCAGGGTAGGTTCCGGCATAACTTCGGAGATCGGCTCCATGGTGTTAGGCCATCAGGTGGATATCCTAAGGGTGCACGGCGTCAGTCCGATAAAAAAACTTGTCACCCCAAGGGTAAGCTCCGTCCTCATGCTCCCGGCGCTCACGGTAATCGGGGACGCGGTCTCTCTCCTGGGAGGGTATTACATTTCCGTATTCGTCAGTCACCAGAGCGGGTCTTTTTACTGGAGCCAGATAAGGGAGATCATGAATTTCAAGAATATCTTCTCCGGCATGACAAAACCGTTCCTCTTCGGCTACCTGGTTTCATGCATAAGCTGTTATATGGGGCTTTCGGCAAGAGGCGGCGCGCGCGGGCTGAGGAAGGCCACAACAGCGGCTGTCGTGCTGTCGACCATTATGATAATCATATCCGACTTCATGCTTACCAGGGCGCTGCTTTTTGTTATGGGGGAAAGGGTATGATCGAGTTCAGGGATGTCACCCTCGCGTACGGCGACCGGGTTGTGCTGGACCGGATGAGCTTTAAGGCCCGATTCCACGAAAAGATCGCGGTCCTGGGCGGAAGCGGCGAGGGAAAGACCACCATCCTCCGGCTTATACTTGGTCTTGTGCGTCCTGATGACGGAAAAATATTTATAGACGGAAAGGACATCACCGGGCTTTCAGAGTCTCAGTTGAGGGAACCCCGCATGAATTTCAGTATTGTATTCCAGGAAGGGGCGCTCTTTGATTCTATGAATGTAAAGGAGAACGTCGCATTCAGCCTGAGGGAGTACACGGATTATCCGGAGGATGAGATAGAAAGGCGCGTAAGAAGGCTCCTCGGCAGACTGGGAATAGAAGACGCCATTTACCTTATGACTGAGGAGCTGAGCGGGGGGATGCAGAGGAGGGTCGCTATCGCGAGGTCGCTGGCCGCGTCCGAACCCGGAATGATGCTCTACGATGAGCCGACAACGGGACTGGACCCGCTGACGGCGGACAATATCTGCAGGCTCATCAACGACCTTTCAAAAGGCGGGCCTCCTGAAAGAGCGGGATTGATCGTTGTAACGCACAAGGTAAAAGACGCGGCGAAGGTGGCGGAACGGTTTATGTATATCAGGAGCGGCCATGTTGTATTCGACGGGGACATTGACGCGTTGAAAAATACTGCGGATGAGGAATTAAGGAAGTTTATCGATGACCTGTACGCGGCATGAAATAATGTGTAACGGGAGGACGGGATGTATGACTACGTAAAGCAGCAAAGGTGGGCTAAATTTAAAATAGGCGTCATCGTGTCCGTTGCGATTGGGATCATATTTCTTGCGGTCCTGTTTGCCGGCAGTATCGAACAGATATTTGCTCCCAGGGCGAAACTCTACGCCGTTTTTACCGATATAAAGGGGCTTCGGGAGGGTTCGCCGGTCTGGTTTTCAGGAGTGGAAATCGGCTCCGTCAAATCCATCAGCTTTACCACGGAGAGTGGGATACAGGTGGAAATGTCGGTATCTGCCGAGGCCCTTGAATTTCTCAAACAGGATTCAAGGGCGAACATCCTGACGCTCGGGCTGCTTGGAGATAAATACGTGGAAATTACCCCGGGCTCACGCGCCGCTGCCGGGCTGCGGGCCGGAGGGACGATTACGGGACAAACCACCGTTGAAATCCAGGACGTTGTCAGGACAGGCCAGGAATCCATTAACAGGATATCCGACTTCGTGAGCATCCTTGAAAGGATACTGGTGAAGATCGAAAGCGGAGAGGGGACGCTGTCGAAATTACTGAACGATCCCTCAGTATATGACAACCTGAAAGACACAACAGGGGAACTGGCAGAACTGACCGAAAAGATGCGAAGCGGCAGGGGGACGTTAGGCAGGCTGCTGCAGGACGAAACGCTTTACAAAGACCTTTCATCTTCCGTCAGGGACATAAATCTTTTCGCGACTTCTCTCAGAGATTCCAGGGGGAGCCTCCATAAATTCATTAATGACCCTTCGCTATATGACAGGTTTCAAAAGGCGTCGGAAAACCTTGATGTCTTTACGCTGAAACTTGCCTCGTCAAAAGGCACGGTCAACAGGCTGATAGAGGATGAGGGTCTTTACAATAATATAAATTCGGCTTCGGAAAAGCTGTCGGGTCTCCTCGGCAGGATAGACCGGGGCGAGGGCCTCGCGGGAAGTCTCGTGAAAGATGAAGAGCTTGCCGAAGAGCTCAAGACAACCCTTACCGGGCTGAATGTTTTGATAAGGGACATAAAAGAGAACCCGGGCAAGTATTTCAGGTTCAGTATCTTCTGATGAAGGCGCCTGCTCACAATTCCACTTTCAAGCCCAGATCCCTGTTCCTTTCTGTGGCAAAAAAACTCCTTCCCAATCTCTCCTGAAAATATTATCAGAAGAGAAAGAGAAGGATTTCTCAGAGGAGATGCTTGACTTTTAATTGTCTAAAGGTATAAGTGTTAGACATAAATCAATGCTCAACTAAATCTTCCCAAGGTACTACAGGCACCGTACTGGGCAATCCAACTTCTTCTATGTGTTTCTTTAAAAATAATTCGAAATAATTATTATCTCCTGCTTTTTTGGGTAAAACGATCATAGCAACATTTGCTATATCAAATTCAAATGATTTTGTTGAACGCCATTCTCGTTCGCAGTATATTGTTCCAAACTCGTCTTCCTTAAATGTCTTAACAAATGCCAAAAAACTCTTAAAATTGTGTGCAGCGTTATCAATCCAACTCGCAAATGAGAACGCTTCATTTTCAATGGCATCTAATGCAGACTCAATGTCTATAGCTTTGTCAACGTCTATTTTTTTTAATGCATCCGTAATATTATAAAAAATATTATTTGTATCTATATCGATGAAGCTAAGTTTTCTTAGGCTCGAATATATAGATTGAATAACAGAAGTGTTTTCAAGCGTATAAAAAACCGGATTGAATCCATGCTTAAGCACATCTCGCCTATAAAATCCTATAGCGATTTTTCCATATCTATATGCATGATATGAAAGATGTGCTATAGGTATATC
>QZKO01000002.1 GCA_003599505.1 Nitrospiraceae bacterium
GAAAATATGTTTGGAGGGCTTGTACGATTCACAAAATGAAAATTATATATGTGACATTCTAACTTAGTAAAAATGTGACATATTGACTTAGTAATAACAGCCTGTTTGACAGTCTGTTTGACAGTCTGTTTGAGAACTGTTTGAGAACAGTGATGTTTGATAACAGGCTGTTTGATTAAATAATTGTCATAATATAAAATTATTCATCCGGCACAGGAGAGGTCCGCGTTTTATGAAATTTTTAAAAAAATTATTCCCCTCAATAAAGATATTCTTGTATTTCACCATCCCGTTTCTGGTTTTTGCCTGTTCATCCGCTAAAAAGGAAGTAAAAGAGACCCCTTTCGAACCGGAGAAGACTTTGCTGCAGGCTGAAAGCCTCATGGAGCGCGGATTCTATGAAGACGCGCGCAAGGTACTTGAAGAGATCAGGACAAAAGACGCGTCTCTGCAATATTCGATACTGGCAAAGCTTCGGATCGCGGACACTTATTTTGATGACGGATCATATGAAGAAGCCGTTGTGGAATATGAATCTTTTCTCAGCGCATACCCGTCCCACAAGTATGCTTCATACGCGCAATATAAGCTTGCCATGAGCTTTTTCAGGCAGATAACAACTGTCGATGTGAGCTACTCCGCGGCGCAAAGGGCCATGCAGGAATTTGAGAAGCTGCAAAGGACTTATCCGAGGAACCCGTATATGGAGGTGACCGAAAGCAGGATAGCGGCCTGCCGGCGCATTCTCGCAGAATATGAATTTTACGTCGGGAGCTTCTACTTTAAAAAAGGGGCATACGGGGCCGCGGCGCAGAGGTTTGACGGCCTGCTTAAAAATTTCCCCGATTCCGTCAAGGAATCCGAGACCCTTTACTATCTTGGACTCTCCTATGAAAACATGGGACAAAGAGAGAAGGCCGTAAACACGCTGACCGCTCTTATCGAGAAATTCCCCGCCATAAAGCTTTCCAGTGACGCGAAAGAGCTCATCTCGTCATTGAAAGAGAAGAAGTGAAATATTATCCCGCGTTTCTCAATCTGAAAGACAAAAAAGCCGTCGTCATAGGCGGCGGCCCGGTCGCGGAAAGGAAGGCGCGCACGCTGATAAAGGCGGGCGCGTCCGTTACCGTGATCAGTCCCTCTCTTACGGAGGACCTGAAAAAACTCAGGGACAAAAAAAAGCTTGAGCATATAGGAAGGGATTTTAAAAAAGGCGATCTGAAAAACGCATTCCTTGTAATAGCGGCCACGTCGTCCGCTACCGCGAACACCGAAGCGGCGCGTGACGCGAGATTTCTCATCAACGTCGTTGACACCCCTTCGGAGGGGAACTTTATCGCCCCTTCCATTGTTAAACGGGGCCTGCTGACGATCGCCGTCTCCACGGAAGGCGCGAGTCCCGCGCTGTCAAAAGCGATCAGAAGAGAGCTTGAAAAACTTTACGGTAAGGAATTCGCGCTGTATCTGAAGTTTGTGGAATCAGTGCGCAAAAAGGCGATGAAGAGGATCCCGGACCCGAAAAAGCGGGAGAAATTCCTGAAATCCTTCTCGTCCGGCAAGATATTGACCGCAATCAGGGGAAAAGGCCTCAACGCGGTCTCCGGAAAGATATCCGCTTCACTGGAGAGCACGCGCTAACAGATTAAAGCCCCGCTGCCGCCGCTATCTCCTTATGTACCAGGTCGGCTTCAATGCGGTCTCCGAACGTCCCGACCCTCACGCCGATAGTGGTGACCTTCTGCCCTTCATCTTTTAAAGATATATATACAGTTACGCCGTCTTTCCTGACGCCTTCAATATTCCCCTTTGCGCCTTCAAGCAGACTGCCTGATACGCTGATTTGAAGGTTTGTGAGCGCGGTGTTTGTCGCGTCCCAGGCCTTCTGGAGCTCAATCGGATAAGGTCTTTCCAGTTTTCCTTCTATGAATTTATATGTTCCTACCCCCACGCTTGCGCCGATCCCTATCAACGCCAGCTCGCATCCCCATAAAAACATCATTGATAATATTACAACCAGAAATCTTGCTGCTTTTTTCATAATAAACCTCCTCCGTATGTTATTCTCTTGCCTGAGATTCATTGTGTTAAAATTAATCATGCTGATTCTTCCCTTTACAGAAAGAGACGCCGACGGCATCTTCAAGAGATCATCAGAGATACTGAAAGACAGCGGTATTATAGCATATCCTACTGAAAGCTTTTACGCCCTCGGGGTCCTTGCCATGGATGAAAACGCGGTAAAAAAACTTTATGAGCTCAAGCAAAGGCCTGCCGACAAACCTTTGCCGATCATAGTCGGCGACGTTGATTCACTCGCGTCAATTGCCAAAAGCATCCCGGCCCGGGCAGAAGCCTTGATAAGAAAATATTGGCCCGGTCCGTTGACCATAATTTTTGAGGCAAAAGCCGACGTCCCGGTTTTATTGACCGGCGGCAGGGGAAAGGTAGCGGCGCGGGTTCCCGGCGAAAGCGTTGCGCTTCATCTTGCCAGGGCGTTAAATATCCCGATCACCTCCACAAGCGCCAACCCTTCGGGAAGACCTCCCGCGGAGGACACAGATGCCGTCATAAATTATTTTGGAAACGCGGTTGACCTTATCATCGACGGGGGAAAAACCCCGGGAGGCAAGCCCTCGACAATTGTTGATGTCACAGTCACCCCGCCGAAAATTCTTAGAAAGGGAAGCATCGTTTTACCCGGCTAAATATACAGGTTTTTGATATACTTGATATTATTTTGGATCAGTTCAACTTTGAAAGGAGACCGATATGTCTTTCCCTATTCACAGGCCGCGAAGACTCAGACTTGATAAGGTTATCAGGAACATGGTGCGGGAGACGCACCTGACCCCTGATGATTTTATATATCCTTTGTTTGTCACCTTTGGAAAAGGCGTCAGGAAGAAAATATCTTCAATGCCCGGGTGCTTCCAGATGTCGGTGGATGAGATTGTGAAAGAGGCGCAAAGCGCGTTCAGGCTCGGTATCCCCGCCGTCATACTGTTCGGCATCCCCGAACACAAGGATGAAAAAGGCGCGGAGGCATACAATCCCAAAGGTGTTGTGCAGAAGGCGATCAGGGCCATTAAGGACAAAGTGCCTGATCTCGTAGTCATCACCGATGTCTGCATGTGCGAGTACATGAGCCATGGTCACTGCGGCATCGTGAAAAAGGGGCAGATATTAAATGACCCCACCCTCGAGCTCCTTGCGAAAGAGGCCCTGTCTCACGCAAAGGCGGGAGCGGACATGGTCGCCCCCTCCGATATGATGGACGGACGCATCCTGGCTATCAGGGACATTCTTGATATAAACGGTTTTGAAAACATTCCGATAATGAGTTACGCGGCCAAATACGCATCCGCCTTTTATTCGCCCTTCAGGGAGGCCGCGGAATCAACTCCCTCGTTCGGAGACAGGCGTTCATACCAGATGGACCCAGCGAACAGGCGGGAGGCCATAAAAGAAGTCGAACTTGATATTGAAGAAGGCGCGGATATTGTAATGGTAAAACCCGCGATGTGTTATATGGACATTATCTCTGATGTAAAGGACACATTCGATGTCCCGGTCGCGGCATATAATGTCAGCGGAGAATACTCAATGGTCAAGGCCGCGGCAAAGATGGGGTGGATCGATGAGATGAAGGTTGTTATGGAATTATTGACCTCTATAAAGCGCGCCGGCGCGGATTTGATACTCACGTATCACGCTGTTGACGCGGCGAAAAAATTGAATAAATAGATGCAGGGGCAATTCATGAATTGCCCCTGCCGATTTACCGAATATGGAAATTTCTCTAACCACCGGTAAAAAAATACCGTGCCCTCCCGGCTCATCCATCCTGGAGTCACTGAAACAGGCCGGCATCTTCCTCACCTCTTCCTGCGGGGGAAAGGGCACCTGCGGGAAATGCAAGGTTATAATTAAATCGGGGCGGGCGGTTTCAAAATCAAGGCTCAAACTCTCTCATGAAGAAATCGGGAGCGGCTACGTCCTTGCCTGCAGGACTTACCCGGAGACGGACCTCCTCATTGACGTCCCGAAAGAATCGATGCTGGTGGTTGAAGGCAAGGTCGTCACCGGAAAATCAAAAGACCTTCAGGAGCTCCTGCGTTCAACAGGCGCCGCGATGAAACCCCTTACTGAAAGGACGGTCCTTCATCTCCCTCCGCCGACTCTCGATGACAACATCAGCGACCTTGAAAGATTAAGACGCGGGCTTCTCTCAAGAGGCATGGCGTGTCTCAGGGTGCCGTTCAGGTTCATGCCCGGCCTCGCGAAGACCATGAGAAAGAAAGACTGGGAAATAACTCTCTGCACGATCCACACGGAAGATTGTGAAGAAATCATACGGATAGCTTCAGGCAACAGGAAGTCGCCCCGGTACGGGGTCGCGGTCGACATAGGCACTACAACGATAGTCGTGTTTCTGGTCGACCTGACAAACGGCGAACTCGTCGACATCGCCTCCACGTACAATTCACAGATACGGTACGGAGACGATGTTATCACAAGAATCGTGCATGCCACCGAACATAATAAATTAAAAGAATTGAACGGCGCCGTCATTTCCGACATAAACAATCTGCTCTCGATAATAAGAAAGACACATCATATAGACATTGAATCCCTGGATTGTTTTGTGGTTGCGGGCAATACGACAATGACCCATCTTTTTCTGGGACTCGACCCGTCCGCCATCAGGGAAGAACCCTATATCCCGACCGCGAACACCTTTCCCCTTGCCTTTGCCGGCGAGCTCGATATCAGGGTGAATCCCGATATCCCCATATACGCGTTCCCTTGCGTCGCAAGCTACGTGGGCGGGGACATCGTGTCAGGAGTGCTTGCTACCCAACTGCATAAGAAACATGAGTTGAGCATTTTCATCGACATAGGCACGAACGGCGAAATAGTCATCGGGAATTCCGAATGGCTTGTGTCCGCGGCGTGCTCGGCAGGCCCGTGCTTTGAGGGAAGCGGCATCAAATGCGGAATGAGGGCCACCGACGGAGCGGTTGAAGGCGTGAAGATCGACCGTGAGACACTCGACGTTGAGATAAAAGTGATAGGAGATGCCGATACAAAACCTACAGGCATATGCGGCTCCGGCATGATCGACGCCGTAGCGGAGATGTTCCTCACCGGGATAATTGATCAAAAGGGGAAGCTGCAGAAGGATGTTTCCGGCAGGGTCAGAGACGGCGGGGACGGACTGGAATTTGTGGTTTATTCAGGGGACGCGGAGCGCGCGGACATCGTTCTCGCGGAACCCGACATAGAAAATATCGTCAGGGCCAAGGCCGCTATATATGCCGGCTTCTCCACAATCCTGAATGAAGTCGGGCTTACATTTAATGACGTGCAAAAAGTGTACATCGCGGGCGGGTTCGGTAAATTCCTCGATATTGAAAAAGCAATCATGCTCGGCATGCTGCCGGAGCTGCCGAAGGAAAGATTCGAATACATGGGCAATACCTCCGTGACAGGGGCATACCTCTGCCTGCTTTCACGGAAGCTCCGTGAAGAGGCGGAAGAGGTCGCGAAAAAGATGACATACCTTGAGCTTTCAGTGTCGCGTTCATTCATGAACGAGTACGTCTCCGGACTCTTCATCCCGCATACTGATATCGACGCGTTCCCCGGCGTGAAGAAGCTTATGGAGAGGTAGCTACTCCTTCCCCCTCGGCCTCTTGTTCGCCTCAAGGACCCTCTTGCGGAGGCGTATTGACTGCGGGGTCACTTCGACAAGCTCATCTTCCTTGATGAACTCTATTGCCTGTTCAAGGTTCAGCAGCTTCGGCGGGATCAGCATGAGCGCTTCGTCGGTCCCAGAGGCGCGCATATTGGTTTGCTTCTTCTCCTTTGTAACATTGACGTCCAGATCACTCTCCCTCGAATTTTCACCTATAATCATCCCTTCATAAACAGGCGTATTTTCTTTTATTAACAATGTCCCTCTCGGCTGCAGGTGAAAGAGCGCGTAGGTGGTGGATTTGCCCCCTCTGTCGGCAACAAGCACCCCTGTCTGCCGCTTTGACATATGCCCGTGCCACGGCTCATATCCGTCAAAAAGGTGGTTGAGAAGGCCTGTGCCTCTCGTATCCGTGAGGAACTGCGACCTGAAACCGATCAGTCCCCTTGACGGTATCCTGAACTCAAGCCTCACCCTGCCGTTTCCGTTGTTCTGCATCTTCTGCATCCTGCCCTTTCTCATCCCGACCTGCTGCGTT
Source organism: Nitrospiraceae bacterium (assembly GCA_003599505.1). Classification (GTDB taxonomy): domain Bacteria; phylum Nitrospirota; class Thermodesulfovibrionia; order UBA6902; family UBA6902; genus SURF-23. Next base: position 6,237 of record QZKO01000002.1, read on the forward strand.
ACCACGCCGACAAAGTCCTCAGGCACGTCTATCACGAGCAGTTCCATCGGCTCATGCAGGACATCGTTAATCTTCTTTGTTATCGTCTCCGGCATTGAAACAGAAAGCTCGTAACCTTCACGCCTCATCATCTCGATGAGGATGGCGAGCTGCAATTCTCCGCGCCCCATTACATTGAACGAATCCGACGCGCCGTCAAACTCCACCTTAATGGAGACATTATAGAGGAGCTCCTTTTCCAGTCTTTCCCTCAGATTTCTTGAGGTCACATACTTGCCTTCTTTGCCTGCGAAAGGCGAGTTGTTAATGGAAAACACTATTGAAATGGTCGGCTCATCGACCTTTATTCTCGGCAAAGGTCTTGGATTTTCCACGTCGGTAATCGTGTCGCCTATGTTTATGCCTTCAATGCCCGCAAGGGCCACAATATCTCCGGCAGACACTTCTTTCCTGTCTATCCGCTCAAGTCCCTGGAATGTGTAAATGGTTGTGATCTTTCTCTTTAATTCTTCACCGCTGCTGTTTATCATGGCGACGGTATCGCCGATTTTTACTGTCCCCGAAAAAATCCTCCCGATGGCGAGCCTTCCGACATAATCGTTATAGTCAATGTTTGTAACAAGGTATTGAAGAACCCCGTTGCCGTCGCCGTCAGGGGCGGGGACTGTTTTCAGAATAACGTCGAACAGGGGCATCAAGTCCTCTGATCCGTCATTCATGTCAAGTTTGGCGATACCCACTTTCGCATTTGTATAAACAATAGGAAATTCAAGCTGCTCTTCAGTCGCGTCAAGGTCAATGAACAGGTCATATACCTCATTCAGCACTTCCTGTATCCTCGCGTCAGGCCTGTCGATCTTGTTTATGACGAGGACAGGCGGCAGGTTGAGCTCAAGCGCCTTTCTCAGCACGAACCTTGTCTGGGGCAGCGGGCCTTCCGAAGAATCGACAAGAAGCAGCACCCCGTCGACCATCTTCATTATCCTCTCTACCTCGCCGCCGAAATCCGCATGGCCCGGGGTGTCTAAAATATTTATCTTTACGCCGTTGTATTCAACGGCGGTATTCTTGGCCATTATGGTAATGCCTTTTTCCCTCTCAAGATCATTACTGTCCATGACCCTTTCCCGCACCTTTTCATTGGCCCGGTAGATTCCCGCCTGTTTCAACATGCAGTCCACGAGCGTTGTTTTGCCGTGGTCGACATGGGCGATGATCGCGATGTTCCTTATGTCTTCACGTTTCATAAAACCTCTTTCGTAAAAAAGCTGTCAGCTTTAAGCCATCAGCAATCAGCTTGAAAACTGAACTGCCAATAACTCCCTGTCATCTCCGCACAAATCTCTCCCCTGCGTTTGAACTGCCGGATTACCTGAAACAGGGGGCTTTCTGGCTGAAGGCGCTGCGACTTAATTATAAACTATTCTGAAGGAGAAGGCCACAGGCAGGCGCCGCTTGCTATAAGTCTTTGTTCTGCTATACTTGGAATTATAACCGGCTTTTTTTAATGAATGGTGTTACAACCGTAAAGCGCAACATGAGAAAAACAGCAATACAGGCCCTTGCCGGGCAACAGCATGAGGATGAAGAAATCAGGGACAGCGAAGAGAAGTACCGCGCTATTTTTAAGACCGCGATGTTTGCGATCTGCCTGATCGACCCGAAATCTTTGAAGATAGCCGACTGCAATCAGAAGGCCGCCGAGCTCAGCGGATACACCATGAAAACACTCAGGGGCATGAAAGTCACCGACCTTTATCCTGAAGACGAGCAGGATATCGTGTCGAAGATATTTGAAAAAGCCTCCGGATTGGGGTCTCTTTCCGGCGTCTGTGGAGTCAACCAGTCCCGCTATGACGGTTCCCGCTTCCCTGTTGAGCTTGATCTGGCAACCATGCGTACCGGAACAAGAGATTACATCCTGTGTTTTGCGCGGGACATCTCAGGACAGAAAGAAGAAGAAGAAAGACTCAGGTTTGAGAATAAAAGGTTGTCCAATATCCTCGGTTCAATGGAAGACGGCATATATGCCGTAACCCCGCAGTATGAAATTGAATATTTAAGCCCGTCTTTCAGGAGGGAACTCGGAGACGTAAAAGGACGCAAATGTTATGAATATTTCGGCAACAGGAAAGACGCGTGTCCATCCTGCGACATCAGCAAGGTATTTTCGGGCCAAACAGTGCGTAGGGAATGGTTTTTGCCGAAAAACCGGAAGACATACGACACAATCAGCGCCCCCATGAAAAATCCTGACGGAAGCACTTCAAGACTTGCGGTGCTCCGCGATATTACCGGACGCAGGAAGATAGAGGAAACCTTTCATGAAAAACCGCCGGCAGCGGCTCCGCCGGCAGAAGCCGCAAATGCGGACCCCCCTGACCCTCTCCGCTGCCCGCCTGCAGGCAGGCGTCAAGGGAGAGGGAGCGTAAGGGCCTGTCATTCTTAAACAGTCTTTACAGTCGTTACATCCTTATCATCCGTAGAAAACCCGTTCTTCCGCATGAACGTCGGCACATCGAGGTAACTTTCATCATTCACCTTGAGAGTGTCTTTTGCCAGGACCTTGTATGAGCCTTTCAGCACGGTGACATCACTTGAAGAAGGCCTCCACTTGTCGAGCGTAGGCATAACAGCTTTGGGTTTTTCTTCGAAGCCTGTCGCGATTACTGTAACAATTATTTTGTCATCGAGGTCCGGGTCGATTACCGAGCCGAATATTATCTCCGCATCGTCGTGGACCTGGTCCCTGATAAGACTGCCTGCCTCGTTAACATCGTGAAAGGTGAGGGAGGAACCTCCAGTGATGTTTATTAAAACGCCCTTGGCGCCATCAATGGAGGTTTCCTCCAACAGGGGGCTTGTGATTGCCATCTTGGCTGCCGTGACCGCCTTGTCTTCACCGCTTGCTATGCCGATGCCTATAAGCGATCTTCCGCTGTCGGCCAGGATGGTCTTAATATCCGCAAAATCCAGATTAATAAGTCCGGGAATCAGGATCAAATCCGATATGCCCTTAACCGCCTGCCTCAGGACATCATTAACTATGTTGAAAGATTGAAGCCATGTCGTATCCCTGTCGGCGACATTAGAGAGCCTCTGATTGTGGACGACAATTAATGAATCCACACTCTTCTGCAGCTCTTTTATGCCCTGCTCGGCATTCCTCGCCCTCTTGTTCCCTTCTAAAAGAAAGGGTTTAGTAACGACTGCCGTAGTGAGAATGCCGAGTTCTCTTGCCACTTCAGCAACAATAGGAGAAGCCCCTGTGCCGGTGCCGCCACCCATGCCCGCTGTGATAAATACCATGTCGGCGCCTCTGAGCGCGTCTTCGATCAGGTCCCGGTCCTCTATCGCCGCGTCTCTCCCTATTTCGGGCCTTGCTCCTGAACCAAGCCCTTTTGTCAGGGAATTGCCTATCTGCACGCGCTGATGGGCCAGGGACAACTCAAGCGCCTGTGAGTCCGTGTTGATGGCGATAAATTCCACCCCCTGCAGGTTCGACGCTATCATGCTGTTTACGGCATTGCTCCCCCCTCCGCCGACGCCCACGATCTTGACCTTCGCGGGGTTGTTCGTATAATTGTTCTGTACCTCCTCCAGCTCAAAGATTTTCATGCCATTTCTCCTTTCCTTTTAAAATTTTATTTAAACCATCCGATCATTTTCGATTTAATTCCATGAAAGAAGCCGTTTCCGTCAAGCTCTGCGAAGCACGCCTCAGCTTCCCTGAGAGCCAACCCCGCTACTGCCGCGCAAGAAGGGTTCCCGATAATGTCCGGCGGGCCTTCAATGCCTGAAGCAGTCCCGGCCCTTACCGGGAGAGCGAGGATATTTTCAGCCATCACATCCATGCCCTGCATCAGGACCGCTCCGCCCGTAAGCACCACTCCCGCGTTCAGCAGGTTGTGAAAGCCCCTGCCGGTGATCTCATCTCTTATCAGTCCGAATAATTCCTCAGCGCGGGGCTGAAGTATTTCAACAAGATGCGTTCTCGGTATATTTCGGGCCGGCTTGCCTTCGCCGCAGCCGATGTTCATCTCTTCCCCTGAATTAATCATGGAGAGCATTGTACAGCCGTGTCCCTTTTTTACCTGTTCCGCCTCCTGGAAAGGCAGTCTCAACCCTATCGCGATATCATTGGTAAAATTGCCGCCCCCGACCGCCAGGACCGAGAAATGGGACATATGGCCCTCATGGAAAAAAGCGATGTCCGTCGTGCCTCCGCCGATATCTATAAGGGCCACTCCCAGGTCTTTTTCATCCCTGGTAAGGACTGCTTCGGCAGCGGCGACCGGCTGAAAAACAACATCAAGCGCCTCAAGCCCGGCCTTTTCACAGCACCTGACCAGATTCCGTATCGACGAGGCGGACCCTGTAATAATCTGGACTTTTGCTTCAAGCCGTATGCCGGCCATTCCTGTCGGGTCGGTGATCCCGCCCTGACCGTTTACAATAAATTCAGTCGGGATCACATGGAGGACCTCCCTGTCAAACGGCGTGGCCACCGCCCTCGCCGCGTCAAGGACCATTTCAACGTCCATCCGCCCTATTTCTTTTTCCTTGACCGCGATAACACCCTGGCTCGGAATATATCCGATATGACTTCCGGTAACTCCTATGGTTACGGTCCTTATGTCAACCCCTGTCTGTTCCTCCGCCATCCGCACAGCTTCTTTTATGGACTCGACGGTCTGCTCAATATTAATGACAACTCCCTTTTTTATCCCTCTTGAAGGCGCGTATCCCATGCCGATAAGACGGAGGCCCCTGTGGTTTTCCCTGCCGGCAATGCCGTCTCCGTTTGTGCCTGATTTTTTTGGAGGACAAACCTCCCCGACAACAACACATACCCTTGTTGAACCGACATCAAGCCCGGCCACGATCCTGCTGTTTTTCGCCGTCACGTCTTTAATGAATCCAAATGGCATAAGGGTCACGAAATCCTCTTCTCTTTCCTGTCCTTCTCTGTCAGTTTATCTTTCTCTTTCACTTTATCTTTACCTTTATCTTTCTCCGCCGTTACCGGTTTTACGATAACGGAATCCTTAAATCTCAGATCAATGTATTGAATGGGGACGCCCCGCTTTTGTAATTCAGGCTCAAGCTCAACCCACCTGTCAAATTTCTCCAGATACTGACCATAGCCGACCATTATAAACTCTCCGTCGATATTCGCGGTAAGACCGTATGATTCAAGTCCTATTTCCACGTACTGCCTGTCCGCGACAGCATTCTTTGCAGTCAACGCTTCCACTAATCTCATCGCCTCCGACATGACTTTTTTATATCTCGGGTCTATTCCCTTGAGCACAGGAAGAAACGGCGTCGCCTGTTCTTCAAGGGCTTCCATGATGTTCCCTTCTTCGTTGACGAGGAACATCTCTCCTCCGTAACTCAGCAGCGCCCTCGGGGACGCCTCTTCGACATTTATGACAAGCGTGCCGGGGAGAAGCCAGCGTAAGGACACGTTCCTGATCCAGGCGCTGCGCTTCAGTTTTGTTTCGATTTCCTTCAGACGGAGGTCCAACAGCGGCTCCCTTCTGATGTTCAGCATGCTTTCAATATCTCTTTTATCGAGATGCTTATTCCCCGACACCTGAAAGTCCCTGACATAGAATGCCTTCACGAGAAAATACGCCCCCGTCAGAATCCCGGCAGACAGAATGCCTATCGAAGAAAAAACAGCTATCCTTTTTAAATAAAATGCCAGCTTACCCTGACGCTGTGAAGCCGGTTTTTTCCTGTTATTCTTTGAGCGCAAGTCTTATTATCTCCTCTATAAGGTCGTTAAAACCCAGGCCGGCGGACTTTGCTATTTTGGGAAGCAGGCTCGTTGTCGTCATGCCCGGCAGAGTATTCACCTCAAGAATGTGAGGGATATTATTCTCATCAATCCGTAAATCCACCCTGCTCGCCCCGGAACATCCAAGCGCCGTATGGGCCTTCAGGGCAATGTCCTTTGCGCGCTCATACGTCGCGTCATCGATCTCGGGCGGCATTATATATTCAGTAAGCCCCGAGGTGTATTTTGCTTCATAGTTATAAAATTCAAGCGAGGGCCTTACCTCCACCCCTCCGAGGGCCCTGTTTCCTAAAATTCCTATGTGGACCTCTTTCCCTGCTATGAATTTCTCTATCATCACCCTTTTATCAAAAGAAAAGGTCTTCTCAAGGCATGTGGGGAGGGCCTGCTCTTCTTTAATTATGCTTACTCCGATGCTCGAACCCTCCGCAACCGGCTTCACTACCCAGGGCAGCGGAAAATCCGGGACCGGCTGCTCGATGGTTTTTTGCCCTTTGCCTTTTGCCTTTTGCCTTACTATCACAAACGGCGCAACCGGCAACCCGTGATATACGAATATCTTTTTTGACGCCTCCTTATCCATGGCAAGGGCGGAAGCCAGAACGCCGGAGCCTGTGTACGGGACCCCTAACACTTCAAGCATCCCCTGAATCGCGCCGTTCTCGCCAATGCCGCCGTGAAGGGCAAGAAAAGCGAGTTTGACCTTCTCTTTCTTCAACGCGGCAACGACGTCCTTGCTGATATCTATAGGGACTGCGTTATAACCGAGCTCCTGCAAACCCTGGTAAATCGCGAGCCCGCTCCTGATGGAGATGTCTCTCTCCGATGATTCCCCTCCCATCAAAACTCCGATTTTCTTTGTCGTAACTGGACCTTTAGTCATTTGCATTCACCACCAAATAAATTTCAAATCTCAAATTTGAAATTATAAATTTTAAATTGTTCCCACTATCTTTATCTCCGGCTCAAGGATAATACCGCTGTGCTCCCTGACCCTTGTCCTGACTTTCTCCATAAGTCCTATAAAATCTTTGCACGTGGCGCCGCCTTTATTGATAAAGTAATTTGCATGCACGGCGCTGACTTCAACATCTCCGGTCCTCATCCCCTTGCATCCGGCCGCGTCTATCAGCCTGCCCGCGGCGTCTCCTTCAGGATTCCTGAAGACACATCCCGCGGAAGGTTCTCCGAGAGGCTGGGTGTCCTTTTTTCTCCGAAGGAATTCTTTCATACGTCCTGCTATCGCTTCAGGACTGTCTTTTTTCAGCGTGATATTAGCGCTGAGTACTATGAGATCGTCTGAAAGATTTGAGCTCCGGTATGAAAAGCCCAGCTCATCTTTTTTCAATATTGAAAGCTCCCCCTTTAAATTCATCACCGCTACGGAAACAACCACGTCTTTTATCTCCATGCCAAAAGAGCCTGCGTTCATGTATACTGCGCCGCCGAAAAAACCGGGGATACCCGCGAGCGCTTCAAGCCCCGCGTATCCGTTTTTTTGCGCGAAATTCAGGAGCCCGGCAAGAGGCGCGCCCGCGCCCGCGTACAAAACAGCCCTCTCTTCGTCGGTTTCTCCTGTGAACCCCATGTTCTTCAATGCCTTCAGGGAAATTGTAATGCCCTCTATTCCGCCGTCTCCAACGAGCAGGTTCGTCCCGGCTCCGATGACGGTCACCGACACATCCTCGCCGCGGGCCGCAAGCAGCGCGTTTTTCAGAGACAGGGGGTCTTCCGGAAACAGCATTATCTCCGCGGGCCCGCCTATCCGCAAAGACGTATGCGCCGGCATGGGCTCGTTGAATTTTATCTCGCCACTGAAAGACGTTCCGTCAAGGATTTCTTTTATCTTGTTGTCAACCAAGCAAATCTTCCTCAATTTTTCATTTTTAATTTTTCATTTTGCATTTTGCATTTTCAGAAACTCCTCCCCGATCTTCCATACATCGCCGGCGCCCAGGGTCAACAGCATGTCCCCTTCTCTCAGCTCCTTATTGAGATAGCCCGGGATGCCGTCCCTGTCTTTTATATATTCAACATCCCTGCTTGTAGCTTTTATTCCGTTGAACAGCGCTTCCGAACTGACTCCTTCTATCGGCTGCTCACCGGCAGGATAAATGTCCATCAGCACGACCTTGTCGGCATCAGAGAAAGCATAAAAGAAATCCGTAAGCAGGTCCCGTGTCCTCGTATACCTGTGCGGCTGAAAAACAACGACGAGCCTGCCGTCCGCCACAACCTCCTTCGCCGCTTTCAGCGTCGCCATGATTTCAGCCGGATGGTGACCGTAGTCATCAACTACCCTGATTCCGGAGACCGCCCCTTTTATCTCGAAACGCCGCTGCACCCCGCTGAAATTCCTGAACGCATTCCGTATATCGTCCATATCCATCTTCAGCTCACTGGCTACCGCTATTGCTGCAAGACAATTGCACACGTTGTGCGCGCCGAACAGCGGGATTTCAAAGACGCCGAGAGATTTCCCGTTTAAAACCGCCTCGAACCTTGTCCTGACGCCGTCAGTATTAATCCCTCCCGCGACGAGGTCAAGATGTTCGCTCAGGCCGTAGGTAATAAACCTCCTCTGGAGCCTGGGTAAGAGCTCTTTAATATGTTCATTGTCGCCATAGAGGATGGAGAGTCCGTAGAACGGTATTTTATTAATAAATGAAAGAAAAGCGTTTTTAATTTCATCAACAGTTTTGAAATAATCCATATGCTCCCTGTCGATATTCGTCACCACGGCGATCGTCGGCGAGAGTTTCAAAAATGAACCGTCGCTCTCATCAGCTTCAGCGACCAGAAATTCTCCCTGTCCGAGTTTTGCGTTGCTGCCGATACCTTTTAATTTCCCGCCGATTACGACAGTCGGATCGAACCCGCCTTCAGCAAGCACGCTTGCCACAAGAGATGTCGTCGTCGTCTTGCCGTGGGCGCCCGCAATCAGCACGCCGTACTTCAGGCGCGCAAGCTCCGCTAACATCTCGGCCCTCGGTATAACGGGAATGGATAGTTTCCGCGCGGCCTCAACCTCGGGATTATACGGGGAGACCGCCGATGATATCACCACTACGTCGGCGTCTTTTATATTTTCCGCCCTGTGTCCGATACTGATGTTGATGCCCATCCCTTTTAGTCTGCTTGTAGTCTCCGACTCCTTCATGTCCGAACCGGAAACCTTATAGCCGAGGTTGTGCAGGACTTCGGCAATGCCGCTCATGCCTACACCGCCGATGCCCGTGAAATAAACTTTTTCAAAATGTCTGTACATAGTTTAAAAAGGGTTCAAGGGTCCGAGGGTTCGAGGACCGCTTTCCGTTATTCCTGCTCGACCCCTTGGACCTGTTTTTATTTTATATTTTTTTTTTATAAGTCCTATCATAAGCTCAACTATCTTCCCGGCTGCCTCCACGTTCCCGAGAGATTTGCTTATGCGCTCTATCTCTCCTATCGCGTCCGGGTCCTCCAGAAGATGTTTAATGAGATCAGCGAGAGACTTGCCGTTGAGGTCCCTTTCAAGTATCATCTGCGCCGCTCCGATATCCCATAACTTTCTCGCGTTGATCTCCTGATGATTGGCCGCGGCAAAGGGATATGGGACCAGAATCGAGGCCTTCCCGCAGGCCGTCAGTTCGGCGAGTGTTGTCGCGCCGGCCCGTGAAATAACAAGGTCCGCCGCAGCGTAAGCGTCAGCCATATCATAAACAAAAGGGATAACCGTCCCCCTGAATTCACGGTAGCGGTATGTCTCCCTTACAGCGTCAAGCTCCCTTTCCCCTGTCTGATGCAGAAACTGAATGCGGTCTTTGAAAGGCTCCAGATATGCCAGGGCCTCGCTGACGGCCTTATTTATACTGCCGGCCCCGCGGCTGCCGCCGAATACGAATATTGTAAAACGATCTCTGTCAAGGCTGAAAATCCTGCATCCTCTTTTCCTGTCTCCGGTCAGCATCCCGCTCCTGACAGGGTTGCCGGTCAGATAAGTCTTTTCCGGGGGGAAAGACCCGATACTTTCATGATATGTTACCGCTATGGTATCGGCAAATTTCCCCAATATTGTATTGGCAAGCCCCGGGACCGTGTTTTGTTCATGGATTATCGTGGGGATGCCCATCAGTGAAGCGCATAATACAACAGGGCCCGAACTGTATCCGCCGACACCAAGTACCAGATCAGGCTGAAGCTCCTTCAATATCCTGCGGGAGTCTTTCAAAGACAGAGGTATTGTGAAAAACGATTTAACAGTACCGACAAGACCTTTCCCGACAAGTCCTTCAGACCTTATGAACCGGATATCAAAACCCTCTTTAGGGATTATATTCGCCTCCATCCCCTTTACGGTGCCGACAAACGTAATGCCGGCGTCAGGGAACGTCTTCCTGAATTCACGGGCCAGTGCAATCGCCGGGAATATATGCCCTCCGGTGCCTCCTCCCGCAATTACAATATTCATCTTCGTCTCCTCACGTAACTATTATCTTTCACGAAATTGTCCATGTGCGTTCCCGGCTCCGTAATCCTGTTTTCATTTCTCCTTGAAATATTAATCAGAATTCCCACCGCAGCCATATTAATAAGAAGCGCCGACCCTCCGTAACTGATAAAAGGCAGCGGCAGCCCCTTCGTGGGCATCAGTCCTGTCGTCACCGCAAAGTTGATTATAACCTGGACTCCTATCATCATCGTCAATCCGATCGCGAGGAAATAACTGAAAGGGTCGCGGGTCCTGTTCGCGACCTTGATCCCTTTCATAAAGAACCAGAAAAAAAGGACCAGCACCGATACTGCCCCTATCAGCCCAAGCTCCTCCCCTATCAGGGAAAAGATAAAATCAGTATGGACCTCCGGGAGAAAATACAGTTTCTGTTTACTCCCGCCGGGGCCAAGCCCTAATATGCCTCCGTTGCCGAAGGCGATAAAGGACTGAATAAGCTGAAATCCACTCCCCAGAGGGTCTTTCCACGGGTTGGTGAAGCTCATAATCCTTTTCATCCTGTATGACGAGGAGGCGACAAGAAAGAAAATAGCAGGGAGCGAGAGTAAGAACATTGCGCCCATATACCTGAGCCTTACGCCTCCCACAATAAGAAGCCCCATGGTCAGTATGCCAAGGCTCATAACTGCTCCGAAATCCGGCTGCATTATGATAATGCCCTGAAAAACCAGCATGACCACGATCGGTATCAGTATGCCGTAACGGAAGTCTTTCATCCTGTGAATATTCCTGTCCATATAGTGGGCCAAAAAGAACACCATCACTATCTTTACAAATTCCGACGGCTGAAACGTCGTAGGCCAAAGCCTGAGCCATCTCCTTGCGCCATTGGCGGCAAGGCCGATGCCGGGCACAAATACAAGCAGCAACAATATCAATCCGGCCCCCATAAGGACATAAACAAAGGCCCTTGGTCTCTTATAGTCCATATGCGATAACAGGACCATCGAGACAGTCCCTATAAATATGGTAAAGAGATGGTTCAGCAAATAATGAAACCCGTTTCTATACTTATTCATTGACATCAGCACCGTCGAACTGTAAACCATGAGAACTCCGATACATAAAAGCAGGGCCACGGAGATGATGATGTCCCTTGTGTCTTTAGTGTTTGTCATTAATTTTTTCTGTACGGGCGACCCGGCGGGTCGCCCCTGCCAGCCTTACTGTTTCTTTGAATTTCCTCCCACGGTCTTCAAAATCCTGAAACATATCGAAGCTCGCGCATCCGGGTGAAAGCAATACGGTATCTCCGGCTGAAGCCTTTGACAAAGACAGGTCAACCGCCGCCTGGAGATCATCGGCAATAAGGGTTTCGGTTATGCCTCCCAATGCCTCTGCAATCCTGTCTTTTGCCTTGCCGATTAAAATCAACGCCTTTACTCTCTGCCTGACCAGGTCCTTTAAAAGCGAGAAGTCACTTCCCTTATCAAGTCCTCCCATAATCAGAATTACATTATCAAATCCTTCCAGGGACTTAAGGACGGCGCCTACATTCGTCCCTTTCGAATCATTGATAAACCTGATGCCGTTGACCTCGCCCGCGAATTCCAGCCTGTGTTCAAGTCCCGGAAAGTCTCTTAACACATTTATGATGGATTCCGGAGGGCATCCTGCGATAAGGGCGGTAAGGGAAGCCGCCATCGCGTTTTCAACATTATGGACGCCCTGGATTTTTATCTCATTCTGGGATATAAGTGGGAAGTGAGAAGTGGGAAGTGAGACATGAGACAAGTTGCAATAAATCATTCCTTCTTTCAAATAAACGCCCTTGACTTCTTTCCTGCGACTGAAATAAATTGTTTCGGGTAATTCTTTACTTCCGACTTCCAACTTCTCACTTCTCACTTTTTCCAGTTCGGGGTCGTCCGCGTTCAGGACCAGAAAATCCTCACGGGTCTGATTTTCAAATATCCTCACCTTTGCGTCAACGTACTCTTCCATGTTTTTATACCTGTCAAGATGATCAGGGGTGATATTGAGAATGGCCGCAACCTGCGGCCTGAATTCATGTATTGTCTCAAGCTGAAAACTTGAAATCTCCGCAACAACGTAATCAGGTGACATGTCTTCTTCCCCGACCCCTTGCCCCTTGCCCCTTGCCCCCTTCTTTAAAATCTCTTCCGTCAACGCAATACCTATATTCCCCCCCAACAGGGTCTTGAACCCCGCCTCTTTCATCATTAAATCTACAAGCATGGTGGTTGTAGATTTACCGTTGGTGCCGGTAATGCCGATGAAAGCGGGCTTTTGCCCCTTGCCCTTTGCCTCTTGCCTCTTGCCTCTTATAACTTGATACGCAAGCTCAAGCTCGCCGATAACAGGGATACCTTTTACCCGCGCGCGCTCAAGAGCGGGAGCTGTTGACGGCACCCCCGGACTTATCACGACCATATCGGCAGAGTCAAAGATTTCGGGCGGATTTCCACCTGTTACGACCTTGACGGACGGCAATAATTTTTCAATGTAGGTTGCCAGTGAATTTCCGGATTTGCTGTCAGTAATTGTGACCCCGGCGCCCAGGGATGAGAGGAGGTTTGCCGCGCCGGTCCCGCTCCTCGCGAGCCCCACTACCACTATGTTTTTGTCCTTAAATATGTTCAGTTTATCTTCCACCTGTATCATTCTTCGTCTTTAGCTTTATGCAATAAGCTGTAAGCCCTTAGCTGATGGCTTATCGCTTAAAGCTTATTGCTTCTTTTCATCTCACCTTCAACGTCGTCAGACTTAACAGCGCTAATATAATCCCGACAATCCAGAACCGGACTATCACCTTGGGTTCCGGCCATCCCTTTACCTCAAAATGGTGGTGGATGGGCGCCATCCTGAAGACCCTTTTGCCTGTAAGCTTAAACGATGCGACCTGTATTATTACCGAGAAAGTCTCTATGACAAAGATGGCCCCGACAATTGTCAGCACGATCTCCTGCTTTGTTATCACTGCAAGAGTTCCAAGAGCGCCGCCCAGCCCGATCGAGCCGACGTCCCCCATAAAAATATCAGCCGGGTAACTGTTGTACCAGAGGAACCCGAGGGCGGCCCCGAACATGGCCCCGCAGAAAACAGTCAGCTCTCCCGTGCCCGGCAGATAAAGGACCTGCAGGTATTGTGAAAAGCCCGAATGTCCCGATATATAAACGAAGACGGCATTTGCCAGAGAGGCAACTCCCACAAGGCCTATCGCGAGGCCGTCTATTCCGTCAGTGAGGTTCACCGCGTTCGAGGCCCCGACTATCACCAGGATAATAAAAGGGATATATAACCAGCCGAGGTCAATCAGCCATTTCTTGAAAAAAGGGATGCTCAATTGGGCCACATAAATATCATTCGGGTCAAAGTAGAACACAAATCCGATTATGAGCGCCAGGATAATCTGCGCGCCGAATTTATACCATCCCTTCAACCCCCTGGGATTTCTCCTGACGACCTTCAGATAATCATCCGCAAGCCCTATAAGTCCGAAACCCGTTATTGAAGCAATCATGATCAGGACAAATTTGTTGCCCAGGTCCCCCCACATCAGCACACTCAGCACAATGGACATGATAATCATGACCCCGCCCATAGTCGGGGTGCCTTCCTTTCTCAGGTGCGTCCTGGGGCCGTCGTCTCTTACATACTGGGTCATGCTCAGCTTACGCATTTTCCCGATTATCCATGGAGCAGTCAAAAATGTTATCAGCAGCGAGGTTATGATGGCCAACGCCGTCCTGAAGGTAATATATCTGAAAACATTAAGCGGCGTATAATAATCGTGAAAATAATAAAGCAGCTTATACAGCATTAATTTTCTCCATCACAAATCCTGTCCGCTATTTTCTCCATCTTCATGGCCCTTGACCCCTTTACCAGTACCGTATCTCCGGCCTTCAGCACGTCAGTGATATTTTTTTCAGCTTCATCTGCGTCTCCGAATGTGTAAATTTCAGGGCCGGTCTTTTTCCCTTTTATTTTCATGCATTCTTCCGCGGCCAGGCTCATCGTCCTTCCTACCGCGATAAATACATCAATCCCTGTCTCAACTATCGTCCTTCCGATATCTTTGTGGGCCTCCTCTGAAAATTCATCGAGCTCTCCCATATCGCCGAGCACGGCGACAGTCCTTCCCTGTCCGCCCATCCGCTTCATCTCTTTCAGCGACTCGTCCATAGATGAAGGATTGGCATTGTACGAATCATTTATCAGGGTCATACCTTTTATCTTTTTAATTTCAAATCTCATCGAACAGGCGCTGAAGGCCTCAAGCCCGCCCTTTATTTCTTCCGGAGGAATACCTAATGAAAACCCCGCGGCAGCGGCCGCGAGGGCATTGTATACATTAAATGTCCCGTGAACATTCAAATTGACAGTGACGCTTTCCGCTTCTTTAAATTCCAGCATGAACCTGGCGCCCTTCTCCGTCGCTTCAATCTTTTTAGCCACAACATGGGCATTATTTTTTATTGAAAAGGTAAAGATGTCCCCGTTGAATTTTCCGGCTTCGGTGACGCCTTCCATTAAAAAACCGTCATCGGCATTGACCACGGCCACATTCAGACCGTGCAGGATTTCGAGTTTGGCGCTCCGTACGGCGTTATGGCTGCCGAGCCTTCCGAGGTGGGCGGAGCCTATATTGGTAATTATTCCATGCGTGGGGACGGCTATCTCACATAACCTCCTGATCTCTCCGGGGGCGTTCATGCCCATTTCAAGGACCGCCGCCTCATGATCGTTCTCAAGCCTCATCAGGCTTAACGGCAAACCGATATGGTTATTAAGGTTGCCTTCATTCTTCAGGGTCCTGAACCTTTTTGAAAGTATCGAATATGTCATTTCTTTTGTCGTTGTCTTTCCGTTGCTGCCTGTTACCGCTATAACAGGGATCTCCTTTTTCATCCTCAGATAATGGGCGGAATCCTGCAATGCCTTAAGCGTGTCTCTTACCAGGACCAGCGCCTTCCCTTGCGGCAATATTTCCGGCACAAACTCTGTTACCGCGCCGTCTCCTTTTAAAAGGGCGTCTTTCAGGAAAGCGTGTCCGTCGAATCTCCCCCCCCGCAAGGCGAAAAATATTTCGCCTTCCGCGATAGTGCGGGAGTCTATCGAGACGCCGCTGAAAGTTTTTAAATCTCCGGCAATCAATTCACCCCCGGTTGCCTTTATGATGTCGTCTGCCGTCAACGCCATAATTACTTATTTCAAATTCAACAGTTAATATTCAAGATTCAATATTCAATATTCAAAACCGGAACACCAGGCTGTTTCTAATTTTGAATGTTGAATTTTAAATCTTGAATTGCCTTTCTTAAAACTTCCTTATCGCTGAAATGATGTCTTACTCCCTTTATCTCCTGGTAATCCTCATGCCCCTTACCGGCGACAAGCACGGTATCGCCCTCTTTTGCCATCAACACGGCTTCTTTGATCGCTTCCGCCCTGCCGGGCCGGACCGTGTAATTGTCCCTGCTGATGCCTTTTAATATGTCATTAATTATTTCCTCAGGGTCTTCATTACGCGGGTTGTCGGAAGTGACGAGTATAAAATCACTGAGCTCCGACGCGATCGAACCCATTAACGGCCTCTTGGTCCTGTCCCGGTTTCCGCCGCATCCGAAGACCGTTATCAGCCTTCCCTTTGTCAAGGGCCTTGCAGACTGAATAAGTTTCTTCAGGGCGTCATCCGTGTGCGCGTAATCGACAATGCATAAATAGCCTTGTCCTTCGTCTATATTTTCAAACCGCCCTTCAACAGGTCTTGTATTCCGGACCCCCTGCCGTATCACCTCTTCACTCATACCGAGTGAATACGCTATCCCAACGGACATGAGGATGTTATATACATTAAATTTCCCGAGCAACTGTGATTCTACAGTAAATCCCCCTTTCGGGGTCTTTACGTCGAAAGCGATACCCCGTGCCTCTTGCCTCTTGCCCCTTGCCTCTTCTATATTCTCCGCGCGTATCATCGCTCCTTCTTCAAGTCCGCAGGTTATCACGTTGCAATCGAGCGTTTGCGCCAGAGGCCTTATTCTTGGATCGTCCAGGTTCAGCACCGCGGCCCCGTCCGCGGCAAGATAACTGAAGATCCTGCGCTTCGCGCGGAAATATTCCTCCATCGTACCGTGGAAATCGAGGTGGTCCTGGGTAAAGTTGGTAAAGGCCGCCGTCTTAAAAGCGCATCCCTCTATCCTTTTAAGGGCCAGCGCGTGGGAGGAAACCTCAAGCACCGCGTAATCCATTTTATTATATACCATTTCGCTCAGACACCTTTGCAGGTCAGACGACTCGGGAGTCGTATGCGTTGCGGGCGTCCTCTCATCTCCGGTGATATAACATATGGTTCCCATGAGACCCGCCCTCTTCCCTCCTGCGTCAATTATATTTTTTGTAATAAAACTTGTTGTTGTCTTCCCGTTCGTTCCCGTGATACCGACCAGCGATAGACTTTCGGAGGGCCTGCCGTAAAAGACGGCGGAGACAAGCGCAAGCGCTTCTCTGCTGTCGCTTACTTCAATGAAAGCAGCGTCTTTCCAAGTGGCAAATTGGATTGCACTCTTTAATTCCGCTCCTGCCTTTTGCGAGACAACGGCAGCAGCCCCCCTGTTTACCGCGTCATTTATGTAATCATGGCCGTCAACGGAAAACCCCTTGACCGCCACAAACAGATAGCCTTCTCTTACGTCTCTTGAATCATATGCGATCCCCCTGATTTCGGCATCGGGAGGTCCGGTTTTCCATTTAACGCTCAGACCTTCTAACAGTTTCGATAACGTCATCTACTGACAAGATATATCTTGTTCTCATCTTTATCCATCGGCACATCGAGATATGCGAACGTATGTTCAATAATATTCCTGAAAACCGGGGCCGCGACAAGTCCTCCATAGTTTGCTCCCTGCGGTTCATAAATAACGACGATAAGAGCGACCCTCGGATTGTCCGCCGGCGCAAAACCCACAAAAGAGCTTACAAACCTGCTCCTCGAATAATGCCCCGCCTTGCTGTCGAATATCTGGGCCGTGCCTGTTTTGCCGGCCACAAAATTTCCTTTGACAGAGGCCTTCTGCGCCGTCCCGCCTTCCTCGACAACGGTCTTCAGGATATTCCGCATCGTTGCAGCGGTTGACTTGGAGATAATTCTTTCTTCAACCGGAGAGTTTTTTTCAATTATTTCACCCGATGGTGAGATTAT
>QZKO01000054.1 GCA_003599505.1 Nitrospiraceae bacterium
TGCATAAAAAGTCCAGACAAATATCATTATCCAGGCGCCGAAGCTCATACCTTTTACCTTTATAAGATAGAGCCCTGAAAGCCCGGCAAGTATGACCATTGCCTTCGCGATCTTCACAAAGCGGTGCTCGGTCCCCTGGAACATCATGACCTGTTCAAGTGAACTGCTCGCCCTCTGTATCATGGGAAAGGTAATCATGGTGACGAATGATACCCCGCCGATCCAGATAATGACTGATAAAACGTGTATTGTTAAAGCTATTACATATAACATGTCACATCCTCTCCGGGGCGCTGACCCCAAGCATACTTAACCCTTCCTTTAACACAATCTGTACTGCCCTGCAAAGACAAAGGCGTGCGTTCGTCAGTTCTTCGTTATCCGATATTACCCGGTGTTTATTGTAATATGAATGGAACATGCCGGCAAGCTCCTGAAGATAATAAGTTATCCTGTGCGGCTCGCAGGAAAGCGCGGCGCCCTCAAAAACCATCGGATACTGAAGAAGCTTCTTGATTAGAGAGAGTTCTTCATTTTCGGTTAAAAGGGCGAGGGTGCTTGAGAGGTCGGGTTTAAAACCCGCCCCTACATCTTGAACCCTCGAACCCTCGAACCCTCGAACCCTCTTTTCCGCCGCCTGCCTGAATATGCTCGATATCCTCGCAAAGGCGTACTGCACATAAAAGACCGGATTTTCCGCGGACTGCTCTTTCGCAACCTCTATGTCAAACTCCAGTTGGCTGTCGGCGCGTCTTGTAAGGAAAATGAATTTTGTGATGTCGGAGCCGACCTCATCGATCACCTCACGCAATGTCACAAACTCCCCGGCCCTCTTTGACATCTGCACAGGCTCGCCGTGCCTGAGGAGCGCCACCATCTGGATCAGTATGACCCTGAATTTCTCCTTCGGCAGCCCGAAGGCTTCAAGCACAGATTTTATTCTCGGTATGTAGCCGTGATGGTCTGCGCCCCATATATTGATAATTGTGTCAAACCCTCTGTCAAGCTTATCTTTATGATAGGCGATATCCGAGGCAAAATAGGTGTATTCGCCGTCCTGTTTCACAACAACCCTGTCCTTGTCATCTCCGAACCTTGTCGAGATAAACCACCGTGCCCCGTCTTTCTCATAGAGAAGAGTTTTCTCATGAAGCGCGGCCAACGCGCTCTGCACGCTTCCTCTTTCATAAAGCTCTTTCTCGCTCTGCCATCTGTCAAAGACAACGCCGAAGTCCTTCAGGTCCCTTTCTATGTCGGCGAGCATCATTTTATAGGCATAATCAGAAAAAAAGTCGCCGCATTCCTCAATTGTTTTGTTGAGGTATTCATCGCCCGCCCTTTTGATAATCTCCTCAGCAACGGTTTCAATATAATCTCCCTTGTATCCGTCTTCAGGAAAAGGGGCGTCATAACCTGACATTTGCAGATAACGGGCAAAGACGGATTCCCCCAAAAGCTTCACCTGCAGTCCCGCGTCATTAATATAAAACTCCTTCTGCACCTCAAAACCAGCCGCCTCCATAATATTGCACAAAGCGTTCCCTACAGCCGCTCCCCTTCCATGTCCTACATGCAGGGGACCGGTGGGATTGGCGCTCACGAATTCTACCTGTACTTTATGCCCTTTCCCCATATCTGCCCTCAGGGATGAATGCTCTTCAATTAAAAGCTGCTCAAGCCCGGCATGGAGAAATTCATTTTTGAGCCTGAAATTGATAAATCCGGGGCCGGCTATCTCGACTGATTCGAAGATGTCACCCCCTTTAAATCCCCCCCTTATCTCGTCAACAATTTCTTCAGCAATTTTCTTCGGAGGTCTTTTGAGGGATTTTGTCAGTCCCATTGCGATAGTAGTGGCAACATCCCCCATCTTCTCGTTCTTCGGGACCTCAATATCAATATCAGGCAGGCATTCAAGTCCCCATTTTTCCTGAAGGCTTTCCAGGGCTTTCCGGATTATTTCAACGACTTCCTGCTTCATGAACACTAAGTTTAAGGATACAATGGAGGTAAGTCAAATCATAAAACAGTGGTGAGGGGAAAGGGGACAGGGGACAGAGGATAAAGGGCATGAAAATGCTACTGACAGTTCAGGATAAAGTTCACGCAACTTTCTGTATCAGCCAGTGAATCAAAAACGATATCCGCGTCAGTATTCAGCAGATCTTCCTTTGAATAGGGCCCGGTAGCAACCGCGATACAACGCGCGCCGTGGACCTTGGCGCATCTCACGTCCCTCGGCGTGTCTCCGACTACTACACAATCTTTCGGGGTAAACGATAAACCCCTTTTTGAAAATTTCTCAATCGCGACCGGCAACAGCTCATCCCTGTCCTCACGATCGCTCCCGAACGCCCCCGCGGGGAAATATTCATTCAGTCCAAAGGGACCGAGCTTGATCCTTGCCCCGGCCTCGAGATTGCCGGTGAGAAGCCCCATAGGCGTATCCGTTTCACGCAGCCTCTCAAGTATTTCCTTTATCCCCGGTTTAAGACTTTTCAGGGAGTTGTTTATCTCCTCACGAAGCAAATGGAGATACGTCTCCTGCATCTTCACGACATTTCCATCAGTCCAGGAGAGTCCGTGTAACCCGAGTCCTTCTTTTATAATCTGCATATCGGTCTTGCCTGCCAAAGGGATGTCCTTAAACGCGTCCTGAATTCCGAAAAGCCCCTCGAAGGCCCTGTCAAGCGACCTGACCCCCGCGCCCCCTGTAGTGATAAGCGTACCGTCAATGTCAAAAAGCACAAGTCTCTTTATCATGCTTAACTATACCATTTATTTTACCGGAACATTTACGCCTGTTGAAAAAAAAGTCATTCTTCATTAAACTCTATAGAATTGCTATTATTGGTTATCCTTTGCGCACTGTCAGAATAACCGGGGCTGTAGCTCAGTTGGGAGAGCGCTTGAATGGCATTCAAGAGGTCGACGGTTCGATCCCGTTCAGCTCCACTTTAACCCTTTAACCCCTTTAGTCTCCTTCGGAAAAGGGCGGGGCTGAAGTCATTAGTCTCCTGACAAGCTCCAGCGCTTCCTCACGGTTTTTTATTTCCCCCGCGTCCTGGAAACTCCTTGTTTCTTCCAGAATGCGCCCCATTTCAGGACCGGGCTGCATGCCGAGGGCTATCAGGTCGTCGCCGTTGACAAGGCCCGGACTCTCAATCTTCGCTTTAATTTTTCCGTAATATTCCATTACGCTCCTTTTTGCCCAATCGATATGCCGCCCCCTTATAATGTCGCTTGAATCCGGCCCCAGGCTGCTCATTGTATCCGCCATGCTCAGGATAATCGCGGGAATTGAATCATCTCTCATCCTGCGGAACCACTTCATAAGAGCGGCTGTTTTCACATCCCCGGAGACAAGATAAAGCGCGTGGAGATGTTCCGCTGCCATAAGGACCATAAAATCCCTCTCCCGGCAGGACATTTTCAGCCTCTCCGCAATCAGGCCGATGAGTTTCGCGCCCTCTTCATCATGCCGGTAGAAAGTGATACGCCCGGTATCGGGGTCCAGGCCTCTTGTCGCCGGCTTGCCGGAATCGTGAAGGACCGCGGCAAGCTTTAAAAGAGGAAGGCGGTTGTCCCTGGCGAGCAAATCGGTTATAGTGCCGCTCCATTCCCCGAAACAGCCGGAGAGGTCATTGATGACATTTTCGGAATGCTCCATAACCAGCAAAGAATGCCCCCATACGTCCCTGTGGTGAAATCCGTCCTGCGGGCAGCCCTTCATCGCGCTGATTTCAGGAAAGATAACTTCAAGGATTCCAAGTTCGTCCATCTGTCTGAAATAAAAGACGCTCCGTGACGTCTGTAATATCCGCAGCAATTCAGCTCTTACGCGCTCGGCGGAAACATTTCTAAGCAGCGCCGCCCTGCTCCTCATTTCTTTCAGAGTTGATTCTTCGATCATAAATTCCAGCCCGGCGGCAAAGCGTACGGCGCGCAATATCCTTAATGGGTCCGAAAGGATGGATTTATCGCCGGCCATCCTGAGGGTCTTTCTTTCAACGTCCCCAGCGCCGTCCAGAGGGTCTATGACAGCGCCCGTGGAGCCGTCTTCGTTTAATTCAAGGGCAATCGCGTTTATGGTAAAATCTCTCCGGTAAAGGTCGTCATATATAGTTTCACCCCGCATTTCCGCGATGTCCAGAAAATTCCCGCTGTCTTCCCTGTCGACAACCCGGTAGCAGGGCTCCTCAGGCTTTTTCTCCATGGGGACCAAAGCGGCATTTTTGCATCCGGCGACAGCAGCGGCAAATTCCTTTGCCCCCCTGCAAACAAGGTCTATGTCCTTAGGGGAAAGATCGCGAAACAGATCACGCACTGTCCCGCCGACAAGATACAACTGAGGGATTTTGATGCCTTTGCAGTTTAACCAGTCTTTCAGTAGCAGGTCCCGCATACGTCTACTGCTATCGGGGCCGCGGCTTATTATATTTTCTCTGCGGCCCGGCATTTTTATTCCAGTTATGCCGGGGTCTCTTGCGGTAATCGCTTACGACCATTTCATCCGTGAGCGGAGTGACCGGTATTTTCTGTTTGATGAATTCCTCAATGTCCTGGAGGGAATGGATGTATTCTTCACAGGCGAGGCTTATGGCCCTGCCGCCGGCGCCGGCCCGCGCGGTCCTGCCGATCCGGTGCACATAATCCTCAGGGTCCTGGGGCAGGTCGTAGTTGATAACGTGCGTCACGCCGTCTATATGGAGCCCCCTGCTGGCCACATCCGTGGCAACGAGGATCGGCAACGTCCCGTCTTTAAACCGGGACAGGACTTTCATGCGTTTCCTCTGGTCTATGTCTCCGGAAATGGATGCTGTTGCAAAGCCGTTAGCGTTCAGAAGGACCTCAAGACGCTCAACAACGGCTTTGGTGTTGCAGAATATGAGATAGCGACCGGAAGGTTCCCTTTTAAGTATCCCGATAAGCAGCCCGGTCTTCTCGGACTTGCCCACGTGATAGATCTCCTGTTCTATCTTTTCCACAGTTACATTCTCAGGCGTCAGGGAAAACTGCATCGGCAGGTTCATATGTTCATAGCAAAGTTCAAGGACGCGGTTTGAAAGGGTGGCTGAATAGAGCATGGACTGCCGCTCGTTGTAAGGGGACATCCTCCTGAACAGGAACCGGAGGTCGCTGATGAAACCCATGTCGAACATCCGGTCCGCCTCGTCAATCACCAGGAACTGGGTCTTCCTCAGACTATAGACTTTCTGCTTGAGATAATCGATGAGCCGTCCCGGCGTGCCGATAAGCACGTCCACTCCCTTTCCGATCTCTTCGCGCTGTTTCTGATAATCGATGCCGCCGAACACAGGGACAATCCTGAAACCCGTGAAACCGCCAAGCAGTTTGGCCTCGGCGTTTATCTGGATCACGAGCTCGCGCGTCGGCGCGATGATGAGCGCGCGGGGTGACGGACCCCGTCCCGGCGGGCTTATCGTGAGCATGCGAGAGAACACCGCGATCAGGAAGGCGGCGGTTTTGCCGGTGCCTGTCTGTGCCTGTGCCGCGATGTCCTTGCCGCGCAGCGCCTCGGGCAAAGTCTGAGCCTGGACCGGGGTGCACTCGGTAAAACCGGCGGCCCTGATTCCCTGCATGACCTTTTCAGGGATATTCAGTTCTTCAAATTTCATTATGTCTAATATACATCAAGCAGAGGCAATCCATAAAGCCGGCGGCATGGATTCTTTAAACTGATTCGACCGCCTTTCTTAATTCACGAAGTATATTTTGAATTAAATCCCCGCCAATCCTTTTTGTAAACCGGAGCTTATTAATGAATTCGGGGTCATCCGCTATATTGATCAGATCGGCCTTATGGATAACATTATGAGGCGGCATGTTGCATCGTTTGGCGTACTTTTCCCTGATATCAAAGACTCTCCTGAAAACGGACTTTTTGTCGCTCCCGAGCCCGCTGTACCCCTTTATCTTCCTGTATTTGTCTTCCGGACTCCTGGTGTAATCTCTGTTCTGTATCTGCAAATTCTTCAGGAGAAAAGGCTCAAACAGCTTCTTCGCGTACAGTTTAGCCAGGATCACGTCTTTCAATGCAAGCAGATGTATGACGTCGTTAAGGGCGTAGTCAATTGCCTGTTCGGATAACGGTCTGTTTATCCAGTTATGTTTCTGATACTTCCTTTTCTTTTCCAGGAAGATCCCGAGTTCAGACGCGATTACCGAATGAAGGTCCTTCCTGTCATAATTAAGAAGCTCTGCTGCCGGTCTTAAATCCAGTATCGATTTTATTTCTATGTCTGCGGCGTTTTTCAGTAAAGACAGGTCGCTTCCGGCGTCATACATTACTTTCAGGATGTTTGTATTTTCAAAGAGCAGTTTAAGGGTATAGCTCTCTATCCTGAACGGGTCAATGATTATATTGTTCACCCCATCGAAGATTTGCGCCAAGCATAATCTTTCTCCATAAACGTGCAAATTGGACTCGGCTTCTATATCCAGGGCAATAACATGAAGCCCTTTTTCTTCAAACTTCTTCAGGTATGCCCGAAGTCCGGGCCCGCTTTCAATATTGACGTAATTCATATTACTTATGCCCTAAGGCCTCCCCGGCAATCCCGCATGAATCAAAGCTCTCAAGAAAAACCGGAAACGGTTCATCAGGGCAAAGCTCATACAGCTTTTTCACGAAGTCCATTACATATGGCGCGCCGCGGTGCTTCATGTGGGCGTCCTGGTCGGCAAAGATTATAAAATGAATAAAGCTCGTCGGGTCTTTTTTTAATTGAAGTGATTCGTAGAGCAGCGTCCCCGGTTCTTTTGCCCTCACGCTTGAGATTAATTCATTGATTATCTTCTTCGCCTCGTCAAGCCGGTCTTCCCTGACCTGAAAAGGGATCATCACATATTCTTTCATCTTCAACCTCGCTTTACCTGGTATTTATAATCGGGACGTCTTGCATATATTAGAACAAAAGAGCAGGTGATGGGAAGCGCGCGTAAGACCTGCCCTTGACACAACTTCCCCAAAGCTGGTAGGCTTAGTCAATACATAACTGCAGTATATGGAAAACTACGTCATTGTAATCCCCGAATACACCCTGGCTTTTTTCCCCGAACGCAGAAAAAAAAGAAAGAAGGAGTTTATGGAATTTAAAGAATTTGATTTACACCCCAATGTTGCGGCCGGGGTCAAGGCCGCAGGCTATGCAACGCCGACACCAATCCAGGAGCAGGCGGTTCCGGCTGTCCTTAAAGGACATGACGTAATGGGATTGGCACAGACCGGAACAGGCAAGACAGCGGCATTCGCACTGCCGATACTGAACCGCCTGATGCAGGGGCCGAGAGGCAAGCTCCGCGCCCTTATCATCGCTCCGACACGTGAATTGTCTGAGCAGATACATGAGGCGATCGGCAGCCTGGGAAAACAGGCCCGTGTCCGCAGCGCGACCATATACGGCGGCGTGGGCATGGGCCCGCAGATACAGAAACTGCGTAACGGCGCCGAGATCGTCGTGGCCTGTCCGGGCCGTTTGCTCGATCACATCAACCAGCGCACTATCAACCTGTCGAACGTGGAAGTGCTTGTGCTCGATGAGGCAGACCGTATGTTCGACATGGGCTTTCTGCCTGATATAAAGAAGATCATCAGCCACGTGCCGGCCAGGAGACAGACGCTGATGTTTTCGGCGACCATGCCGGACGATATCCGCAGGCTTGCGCACGAAGTCCTTCACTCACCGGTCACGGTGCAGGTCGATCACGCCGCTCCTGCAAACACCGTAGCACACGCGCTATATCCTGTTGATCAGCATCTTAAAACAGCTCTTCTGCTTGAGCTGCTGCGCCATACCGACACGGATTCCGTACTGGTCTTTACGCGCACCAAGCACCGCGCCAAGCGCGTGGGGCAGCAACTGGAAAAATCCGGTTACAAGGCAGTATCGCTGCAGGGCAACCTGTCTCAGAACAAGCGTCAGGAAGCGTTGGACGGCTTTCGTAAAGGCAAATATCAGGTCCTTGTCGCGACAGATATTGCGGCGCGCGGCATCGACGTCTCAAGTATATCCCATGTCATCAATTACGACATGCCGGACACCGCCGACGCCTACACTCACCGGATAGGCCGCACAGGACGCGCCGCGAAGACCGGCGACGCCTTTACGTTCACTACCCGTGAAGACAACGAAATGGTGCGGGCCATCGAACGCGTCCTCGGCGAAAAAGTAGAACGCCGCACGCTAAAAGGCTTTAATTATAAAACCGCGACACCCGCGCGCGACACCGAATTCGCACGCCCGCCGCGTGAACAACATCGCCGCAGTCCGCATGCGTCCGCTTCTCCAAAACCGAAAGGAAGTTACGCGGGCAGAACGGAAACGCGTACGGCCGGAAAGACGAAAGCCGGAAAGACCTCGTGGCGGAGTCCCGCTGCACGGCGTTTCTCATGGTCAAAGGCAGACAATAGCCGCGTGCACAATCCCGTCGTTTAAACAGAGCGATGTGAGCCAGGCCTGCACAGGTTTGTAAATTTGTATAAAATAGGGACACAGGGCTTTTAGACAAGCCCTGTGTCCCAAATAATTTAGTAAGCCGGAAAATATAAAATGAATGAGGATACTACTGTTCAAAAAAACAACGTAATGAGCGCCGTAGGGTTTCTCTTTTCATTTAAAGGACGGATTAGCAGAAAGCAATTCTGGGTTTTTTATCTTGTTGTGTTCCTCGGGGCAATTATTCTGACCGCATTCACCGGGGTTTCAAGTGACATTTATGAATTCACCAAACCGCAGTTAATGTTCATGCTCTGGATCTTATGGCCCAGCCTGGCTGTGCAGGCCAAGCGCTGGCATGATCAGGACAAATCCGCTTTATGGTTATTGATAAATTTCATCCCCATTGCCGGCCCTGTATGGTCGCTGGTTCAAAACGGCTTCATCCCGGGGACCCCCGGCCCGAACAGGTTCGGCCCTGACCCGTCAGAGATTCAAAAGAAAAACACTTTATGACTTTTCCAGGAAAGAAATTATTGTTTTCACATTCTCCAGGTTTTTGCCGTAATCCACAATCGTTGACCGTGAAGTCGGTCTGCTTGTTACTTTTACAGCAGTGATCCCGCTGCTTATCCCGGTTATGTCAAAAGAGACCGTGTCCCCCCATGTCTTCCAGTTAATCGCCGATCTCGCTACAATCTTGCCCTGAGAGCGGTCTTCCTCCCGGACCCTGCACCTTCTGATCAGTTTTAGAGAATCAATGCAAAGGTCAAATGTCCTGTCATAGGGGAGCGGCAGTTGTATCTCCCGGACCTGGCAGGTCCCCATTGACTCCCCGGATTTTTCGCCTGCAATTTTTCCCACTGCCCGGCTGTGAAGAAAACCCAGGATGATAAACATGAGAAACCCGAAGATCAAACCGGAAATAAGCCCGCCCGGAAGGCCGGCATCGGTCCCGTAAAGGGATGAAAACAATATCGAGGCAAATATGCCGAAAGGGACCCCGGTCGCTAAAAATATTTTCAGGTTCCTGTTCATATGGATAGTATAATTTATTTTATGACTCTGCTTGTGGTCTTGAGCCGTCATCAAAAAATCTCCACTTCATATTCTCTTCTGCCTGTGTTGTCCCCCGTCCAGGCTTTAAGGTCGCAAATTGCGACCTTAAAGCCTGATATTCTTCTTCATTTAATTGAAACATGAAGTCTGACCATCGAGGCAAGTCGGGTTTCTCACGGGAAAGAGATATTTTATTCTTGTGTTTTCCCCTTGCCGGTTTTAAAATAAACCACTCTCTTAACATGGTACTTTATTCCATGCTTTTTTGAGGAGGACATTATGAGGGGAGCAACTTCAACGACGTTACTGAAAGCAGGCAAATTTTATTACCACTATAGAAACTATACGGCAGCAGAGATTATTGCGCTATACAGAAGCGCCGAAGCGTGAATATTGGATATTATCTGCTGCAGCAGAATATACGTTATCAATTATGATTGATCATATATTAGTAGGTTAATAAATGAATGAAAGACTAAATCGATTAAACCAATTCAAAAGCCTTATGGCTGCTATTGCTGATCCCGTTGATGAAGTGATTTATCACTACACCTCAGCCGAGGGGCTAAGAGGAATCATTGAAAACAGTGAAATATGGCTGACTAACGTTGCATTTGTAAATGATAAGACCGAATGTAAGGCTTTACAAGAAGAAAAAGCTTTATTCAAAGATAAAGACTTTACTAATTCATTCGTTAGAGATATGTGGAACCGATTTGACCGTCATCCTGACGATAACTTTGATACATATATTGCATCATTTAGTAGAGGCCCAGAAACTCTTGATCAATGGCGTGCTTACGGTAACTTTCGTATTGGGTTTAATGCGAACAAATTAATGAGCCCTCGATCTAACGTATATCAATGTGTCTATATTAAAAACAAAATAAAAAATTGGATACTTAAAAAAGAGAGATTGAAGGAATGGCAAGGTAACAGCCTTACTGACGAATATAAGAGGGGTGCTGCATATAACCTAATTTATGCTGCTTCAATGAAATATAAAAATAGTCATTTCAAAAATGAAAGAGAAGTAAGGTTAATATCTATATCACATCATACGTGGAAACCCTTTCCTAATAGCCCTTCGATGTTTAAGGATGATCCACCGATACATTACCGAAATCACCCTGTGTACAAGACTCCTGTTCCATATATTAAATTCATTATCGATAAGGATGAAGCTCAGCCGATTATAGTTAGCGAAACAGAAATAGAAATGAAGCAAAGAAAACTCAAGGAAGAAAATATCAGGAAAAGAGATTTGTTGCCAATTGTTGAGATATTAGTTGGTCCTATGCTTCATCAGGAGGAAGCACGGATATCATGCAAAATACTTTTGAGTGATAAAGGCTATGAAAATGTTAAAACAAATCTATCGAAAATACCTTATCGAGGATTTTAAAGAATTTACAACAAGACGTTGGACATGCAGAGAAGGGGTCAGGGCTGAAAGTGGAAAGAAGAAAAGATACAAAGACATTTTCAAGCCCTGACCCCCAGCCATACACTGACAAAAGAAAAACGGGGGAAAATTGTTGACTATGCTATGTCCACGATTATTAATCGCGTGTCTCTTACCGTCCTTATTAGTAGGGTGTGTTACATCGGGCGGGCGTGGTTGGCCTATCTCAACATACAATAATACATGCAACACAGGCATGATACCGATGGAACCATTCTGTTTGACTTGGACAGCTTATGACGGTGGCTTTGAATATCCTGATCAATTTCCTGTTTGCAAGCAAAGTATGTTGAATTTTACTAATGCACTTGATGAGTATTACAGATGCGAGGAAACTACCCTAAAAGACATATTTGATAAACTGCTCATAAGCGTTCCAGCAACATACAACTGCTATGTTGAGTTTTTCAAAGATAAGGATAATGGTGATCCGACCTCTAAGTGCCCGCCAGTGGATATTCCACGATTTTCCCCATCATACGAAACAGAGGGGATAGAAATAAACTTAGGTGTTCCATCATGTATAGCAAAAAATGAAGGTTATAATTTTGCACCAAAAAGAGCCTATCAGCTTGATGATTGTAGAGAGCAAGTAGAGGTGTTCATAGGTCAGTCAATATTATCACATAGCTTAAATGCAGCGTCTGCTCAGGATCAATATGATACATATCTTAGAAATCTAAAGTGGATTCTTGACCAAAAAGCTGACGACGCTGTGAATAAATTCAATTGTATTGCAAAGGGACATCGACTTTGTATATAGCAAGTTTGACATGCTGGTGATTGGAAGAAAAAAAGAAAAAGGGACACATCCCTTATTTTCTTATCAAGCGCGGCGGAATTTGGGGATGTGTCCCCATATTTCCCCCATATTTCCAAAAGACGTCATTTACATATTGCTCGTGAAGTTGTCCACGGGATTTGGAAGTTTGACCCCGGTGAAGCAAATTTTTTTACAAAGGAGATATAAATAATGGATCTGATCAGAAATAACAGGATCATGCTATCAAGAATATTTACAGGAGCTCTTTTTATTGTCTTATTCACAACAACTCATTCCTGGGAATCAGGTTCGCCTGTGGATATCACGATTGAGTTCATCGGCCTGGCGCTCATCATCATAGGCTCTTACGGCCGTATCTGGAGCTATCTTTACATCTGCGGGAGAAAAACTGATGAACTTGTTATAATCGGTCCCTATTCAATCACACGAAACCCATTATATTTCTTTAGCTTAATTGGAGCTATAGGCGTTGGATTTGCCTCCGAGAATATATTGGTTGTCGGCCTGATCATCTTATTTTTTATCATAATATATCCGGTCATAATATCGGCGGAAGAGAAGAAACTTGAAGAACTTCATGGAGATGCATTCAGGGACTACAGAAATTCCGTGCCCAGATTATTTCCGAAGACTTTCACATTGCAGCATCCCGAATTATATGAAATTTATACAAGAAAATTCGGTCGGGTCTTTTTTGATGCTATGTGGTTTGTTTGGTTGTTCATCATAATGCAGGTCATAGAAAAGCTTCATAACTTTAAAATAATTCCTGTGCTGTGGCAAGTGCCGTAATAAAGCCGGCCCGGCAGCGGATGTACCCCCCTTGACAAAATAATTTCACCGGGTTAATATTAGTTCATACTAATATACTTATAGCCGAGAGATAATTATGAAGGAATCCGCGGAACTATTTAAACTGCTTTCAGTTGATAAACGAATAGAGATTATCGAATTACTGAAAAAAGAGCCCATGAGTGTCAATGCGTTAGCTGATGCATTGGGAATAACACAGTCAGCGGTGTCCCAGCATCTGAGAGTCCTTAAAAGCGCGGGACTTGTGAAGGATGACAGGCAGGGTTACTGGATTTATTATTCTCTGAACCGCGACGTCCTCGAGAAATGCAGGGAAAGGCTTAATCGTATTTGTACTTGTGGCTGCTCAGGCGGGCAGGTGAAGATAAAACAAATGCATAAAGGAATTGCCGGGCCAAAATAGCTTATATTTTTTTGCTTGTTCATATAAGTAGATGAGCATAAACTTAAATTGAAAGGAGGTGATAACGATGGCAAAAGACATTAAAAAAGAACCGAAAGAGTGCCCTTCAGAAAAAAACGCCGAAGTTAAGGGCGGCTCAAAGAGTTCCTGCGGCTGCGGTTGCAGTCTGCTCACGAAGAAGAAATAATCAATGAGTTTGTGAGGGTGGGTTGAGAAATTCAGTCCACCCTCACAATTTATCCCCTTGTCAGATGCCTGTACTTGATCCGGTGCGGCTGGTCCGCTTCTGCTCCCAAACGCGCCTTCCTGTCCGCCTCATATTCCGAATAGTTCCCGTCGAACCAGACCACCTTGCTGTCACCCTCAAAAGCGAGTATATGTGTTGCGATGCGGTCGAGGAACCAGCGGTCGTGACTGATTACCACGGCGCAGCCCGCGAAATTCTCCAGGGCCTCTTCAAGGGCGCGCATGGTATTTACGTCGAGGTCATTCGTCGGTTCATCCAACAGAAGGACATTGGCCTCTTCCTTCAGCATACGCGCGACATGCACACGGTTTCTCTCACCCCCGGAGAGCATCGAGACCTTTTTCTGCTGATCGCTGCCTGAAAAATTGAAGCGCGCGACGTAGGCGCGTGAGTTGACCTGCCTCTTTCCAAGCTGGACCACATCCAGCCCGTCGGAGATTATCTCCCATATGGTCTTGTTCGGGTCGAGGTCGTCGCGGCTCTGGTCGACATACGCAAGCTTCACGGTCTCACCTGTTTTAAAGCTTCCCGAATCAGGCTGCACCTGACCGGTGATCATCCTGAAGAGTGTGGTCTTTCCAGCCCCGTTAGGACCGATAATCCCTATAATTCCGCCGGGGGGGAGAGAGAAGGTCATTCCCTCCATCAGCAGATTGTCGCCGTATGCCTTGCTCACATTATCAGCCTCGATGACGACGTTGCCGAGGCGGGGTCCGGGTGGTATATATATTTCAAGCTCTTTCGAGCTTTTCTCGACATCCTGACTCAGCAGCGCCTCATATGAGCTGATGCGCGCCTTTGACTTCGCGTGGCGTCCTTTGGGAGACATCCTTATCCACTCAAGCTCGCGCTGAAGGGTCTTCTGCCTTTCACTCTCGGACTTCTCCTCCTTCTGAAGGCGGTCCTTCTTCTGCTCCAGCCATGAAGAATAATTACCTTTCCACGGAATCCCCTGTCCCCTGTCCAATTCCAGTATCCATCCCGCGACATTATCAAGGAAATACCGGTCATGAGTAACGGCGATGATGGTGCCGGCATAACTTTGCAGATGGTGCTCCAGCCATGCGACAGTCTCCGCGTCAAGATGGTTCGTGGGCTCGTCCAGGAGAAGTATGTCCGGCTTCTGAAGGAGCAGCCTGCACAACGCCACGCGCCGCCGTTCACCTCCTGAAAGCACCTTGACCGGCGTGTCTCCGGGCGGACAGCGCAGGGCGTCCATCGCCATCTCCAGGCGTGAATCCAGGTCCCAGGCATCCATTGCATCGAGCTTCTCCTGTACCTTCCCCTGTCTTTCAATGAGCTTGTTCATCTCATCATCAGACATGGGCGCGGCGAATTTTTCATTGATGAGATTGTACTCATTCATGGCATCGACAACCTCCTGCGCACCCTCTTCGACAACCTGCCTCACGGTTTTACTGTTATCCAGCGCCGGCTCCTGCTCAAGAAAGCCCACGGTATGTCCGGGGGACAGGACTGTCTCGCCGTTGAACTCTTTGTCTTTTCCGGCAAGGATGCGGAGCAGGGAGCTTTTCCCTGACCCGTTGAGACCGATGACCCCGATCTTCGCCCCGTAAAAATAGGAGAGATAGATATCTTTCAGGACCGGTTTTTTATCATAATACTTGCTCACTCCTATCATGGAGTAAATAATCTTGTTCGGTTCGTTGCTCATCTTGTTCTGAATCCTTTCTTTCCATAGGACGGATTTATCCCGCCCTGCAATATAATCTTGAAGTATACCATAAGAGTAAAGGGCAGAAAGCGTACAGCACTCGAAAAGCACAAAGGGAGGGCTGGCTCCGGATTTCTATACGACACCTTTAAATGCACGAAACCGCGCTCTCTCCCGCGATATACCCCGTGCTCCAGCAGACCTGCAGGTTATATCCCCCTGTAGGGCCGTCAAGGTCCAGTATCTCCCCGGCAAAGTACAGATTATTTATTATCCTGGACCGCATGGTTTTTGGGTCAATCTCTTTTAACGCTATACCTCCGGTGGTGATAATTGCTTTATCGAATCCCGATAAATTTTTAATTGTCAGGGGAAACTGTTTCGAAAGCAGCCGCAGCCTTTTGCGTTCATCTTTTGTTATGGAACTGCCTTTCCCCCCCGGGTCTATCTTTGCCAGTTCGAGGATTACCGGGACCAGTTTATTGGGAAGCAATTCTGAAAGAATATTTTTAATCGACCTGTTGTTATATTTTTGTAAATCCCGCAGAATCCTTTCATCCAGCGCGTGAAAGTCCATATCCGGAATGAAATCAATAAATAACTCTGCCTGTCCTGCGGCAAGCAGTTTCCCGATCGACTTGCTCATATCCAGAATTATCGGCCCGCTCATGCCGATACCGGTAAATAAGGCTTCACCAAGGCGTTCATCCTGTTTTTTATTGTTCTGATAAATTGAAATACGGACATTGTTCAGGCTTAAACCTTCCAGCTCTCTCACCCATTTTTCCTTCACCGCGACCGGCGTAAGCGCGGGTCCGGGTCTTATTATCGTGTGACCCATCTGTTTTGCCCAACTATAACCATCGCCCGTAGACCCTGTTTGGGGATAAGAAAGCCCCCCCGTACAGATCAGATATTTCTCTGCTTTGACCCCGTTAGTATCAAGTATGATTTCTTCTATCGCACTTTGCCGGCAGGGTATATCTTTTATCCTGCACCCGGTAAGCAGAGTAACATTGTTTTCTTTCATGAGCCTCAGAAAAAGCGCCTGCACGTCTTTGGCCCTGTCGCTTTCCGGAAATATCCGGCCGTCCTGTTCGATTTTTGTATTCAGATTATGCTTATGAAAAAAATCAATTGTCTCCTTCATCCCGAAACGGCTGAGGGCGCTGAGAAGGAATTTGCCGTTTTTCCCGAAAACGGCCGCAAAGCTCCGGATATCTGTTTCAAAGTGCGTAATGTTGCACCTTTCCTTCCCCGTCATCAGCAGCTTTACGCCGGGAACATGATTTTTTTCAAGGAGGACAACGCGCGCGGCGCATTCAGACGCGCGCACCGCGGCCATCATGCCGGCAGGGCCCCCTCCGATTATCGCGAGATCATATTTTTCAGTTTGCATGGGCACCTGTAATTTTATCATTATTTTAATTACAATAATCTCGCAGTCGGACCATGAGCTTATAGTCACCATGAGAAAGATCGTTCTTGCATCGGCATCTCCGCGGAGAAAAGACATCCTGGGCATGACAGGCCTGCGGTTCACTGTCCGCGCAAGTGATTATAAGGAGGACCTCTCTCTGCCTTTACCGCCCCGCGAACTGGCGAGATTCCTGTCACGCAAAAAGGCTGAGGCTGTAGCGCGCAAACAGAAAAAAGCGATAATCATAGCGGCAGATACGTTCATCGTCTTCAATAACAGGCTGTTAGGCAAACCCCATTCTGATGAAGAGGCCGGGAAAATGCTGAGGATGCTGAATGGAAAGGCGCATTCGGTAATCACCGGTTTTACCATTATGGACGCCGCCAATGGAAAAACAGTATCAAGGTCAATAGAAACTAAAGTTTATTTCAGAAAGCTCGGCAAAGAAGAGATACTCTCATATGTCAGATCAAAAGAACCGCTGGATAAGGCGGGCGCCTACGCAGCACAGGGGCTTGGCGCGGCCTTTATCGAGAAAATCGACGGGGATTTTTTCAATGTAATGGGCCTTCCCCTGTGCGCCCTCACTCAAGGGCTCAAAATGTTCGGGATTCATGTATTGAAGCAGTGACGATATGTATTATAATACCCTGTTGTGCTTTCAATCGGGTCTTTAACAGTTGCTTCTCCTCTGGTCCTTGCGCCCTTGTCAGGGATAAGCGACCTGCCCTTCCGTCTGATCAACAGATCGTATGGATGCGGACTCGCATTCACCGAGATGATATGCGCGCGCTCCCTGGTCCACAATAGCAAAAATACCCTGAAAAGGCTTTTGACAACCGTGGACGACAGACCCCTGGGCGTCCAGATTCTCGGAGACGATCCGGAGATACTTAAAAGGGCGCTTGATATACTCTCGGAATATGTCTTTGATATCATAGATTTCAATGCCGCGTGCCCGGCAGGCAAAGTCGTATCAGACGGAAAAGGGGCGGGGCTGCTCAAAGAACCGCTAAAACTTCAAAAATTACTGAAGGTAATCGTCGAACGCGCAGGCGTACCGGTCACCGTCAAGATACGCTCCGGGTGGGATGAGACCTCTATCAACGCAAAAGAAATAGCCCTCCGCGCGCAGGAGACCGGTGTGAAAGGACTTTTTATCCACGGCAGGACGAGGACGCAGGGATACAGCGGAAGGGTCGATTACAACATCATAAGGGCGGTAAAAGATTCCCTGACAATACCTGTTATCGCAAGCGGAGACGCGCTCACGCCGGACCTCATTAAAAAACTCTTCTATGATACAGGGTGCGACGGTGTGGCCGTTGCAAGGGGCGCGCTCGGCAATCCCTGGATATTCCGTCAGGCGGTTGGATGCCTGCATAACGGCACAGTCCCTCCAGGACCCGATATTTATGAAATAGTGCGAATTATGAAAGCGCATCTTCTTTCAAATATTGCATTCCACGGAGAGAGGACCGGCGTCATCCTTTTCCGGAAATTCTTTGGATGGTATGCCAGGGGTATGGCCATAAAAGAGCTGAAAGGCATGGCGTTTGGCGCCGTGACCAGGGATGAGATGTTGCGGTTAATAGATGAATTACCGGTCCTGCCCGCGAATGTCATGGACCAGGATAGTCGTGGTTTTGAAGTTGTCTCATGAAGCGTCAGGGGGAAGGCGCTTTTCTGCGCTTATTGCCTTATTGCCGCAAAAGCTTTAATATAAGTCGTCGCAACGTCTTCCGGCTTCCCTGCCCGGCATAAAAACCTCTCTTCAGAGCGCTCATGCCGTAAATTCTGCCTTCAGGGTGGGGAAAACCGGAGATTGAGATCAAAAAAATTTCTAACAAATGGAGGATTCAGTGAAAAGCAATCACACAACGGGCGGATATATTGACGCATGGTGTACAAAATGTGAACTGGAATTAGGTCATACAATTATTGCGATGGTAAATAACCTGCCTAAAAGAGTTAAATGCAATACCTGTAACGGAGAGCACAACTTTCGCAAAAAACTGTCTGAAAAGGTCCGGACCGGAATAAAAACCCCTGCGCGGAAAACAAGGTCCCTGGAAGCGACTTACACCGAGCAGCTTTCCCGGTTAACAGGCGGCGATCTTTCTATCGCAACAAAATACAGTTTGAACGGGAACTTCCGGAAAGATGAGGTCATAGACCATCCCAGGTTTGGAATCGGGATAGTTTTGTCGGTAATTCAAACCAATAAAATGGAGATTCTCTTTAAGGACGGTGCCAGGATGCTCGTTCAAAACCAGTAATAACCGAATGGATTATTTTATTTCACCGGTCACGGAAGAGGAGATCAGGAAGGAAAAACAGAAAGCGCGGGAACTCCGGAAAACGCAGTGGTGGAAACGGAAACGCGCAGAAGGTAAGTGTTACTACTGCGGGAAGGAAGCGCCGCCTGAAGATCTTACGATGGACCATATCGTGCCCATCGTAAGGGGAGGGAAATCAGCAAAGAACAACGTTGTCACCGCCTGTAAAGAGTGCAATACCAAAAAGAAACACTCCCTTCCGTTTGAATGGCAGGAATACCTGGAGCAGTTGAAGAAGAAATAGAAACAGACCCGCACAAAAAACAAAAACCCCGTTAAAAATTTTCATTCTTAACGGGGTTAAAAAATTTTAATCTGCCGAATTAATGAAGCTCAGGCCATGAAGCGGTCCGCTCTCTTACGGCGATTGCTATCTTGTACAGAATCGTAAGAATCAGAAAACCGATGGACCATATTCCAAGCGTGACCAGTGACTCGGGAAGAGACGGCCAGTACTCGGTTATTCTCTCAAACGGATTCGGGACAAAGCCGCCGACAACGAGGCCGAAACCCTTGTCTATCCAAAGGGAGATGAAGACCGAGACGCACGCAAGGGCGAGCATGCCTTCTTTCCTGCGGGTATTCGGATTCACAAGCATGATGAGGGCGAAGACCGCGAGGATGGTGGAAGTCCACATAAGCGGAACGAGTTTGGAGTAGCCGTCAATACCGGCATAGAGATACTGGAAGGCATGCATGTGACCAGGTATCTGGCTGTAGAATGCCGTAAAGAACTCGAGGCCGAGCAGGAAGACGTTGGCAAACATTGCATAGGTAACTGTCTTGCCCAATGACTGTATCGCCTCTCTGCCGGGATCAAATTTACTGACCTTCCTCACGATCAGGCAAAGCAGTATCAGCAGCGACGGGCCGGACGCGAAGGCTGACGCAAGGAATCTCGCGGCCATAACCGCGGTAAGCCAGAAGTGCCTTCCCGGAAGACCGGCATAAAGAAACGCCGTAACCGTATGAATACTGACTGCCCATGGGATAGAAAGGTATATGAAAGGTTTTACCCACTGAGGCGGCGGGGTCCCTTTGCGGTCCGCCGTCAGGGTAGTCCAGCCGACTATGAGATTAATAAAAAGATAACCGTTTAAAACAGTCGCGTCCCAGAAAAGGATCGAATTCGGAGTCGGG
Organism: Nitrospiraceae bacterium; assembly: GCA_003599505.1. Lineage (GTDB taxonomy): Bacteria > Nitrospirota > Thermodesulfovibrionia > UBA6902 > UBA6902 > SURF-23. The sequence goes on from QZKO01000054.1 coordinate 19,805, forward strand.
TGCAGAATGACGTTCATGACCCTCATCGGCTGCCCCAGGTCCACAAAGATAAACAGAATACACATGGTAACAGCCGCTATGGCCAAAAATTCTCCAAGAATGACTATCTTTCCGTATTTTTTGTAGTCATGGAGATAATACGGAATAACAAGCATAACCGCCGAGGCCGCGACCCCGACGAGGAATGTAAACTGGGAGATATAGAACCCCCAGGAAACGTCCCTGCTCATGCCGGTCACTCCAAGGCCGTAATCAAACTGATGGAGGTACGCGAGTACGCCCGCAACTATAAAAGCGAGCAAGAATGTTATCCACGTCCAGTATCTTTTACTGCCTGTTAGCGCTTTCTCAAGCATGTTCAGTACCTCCTCCTATTACATAATAAACACTGGGGCCTGTGCCGAGATCAGGTTTACGTCTCAGCGCATAGTGAGTGCTGAGGACATGCCTTACTTCCGAGTTCGGATCTTCGAGATCGCCGAATGTCAGGGCCCCGTTTGAAGCCTCAACGCATGCCGGCTTTTGCCCCCTCGCGAGCCTTTCGGAACAGAAAGTGCATTTCTCCACTACCCCTTTCATCCGGGTCGGGAATTCCTTGTTCTCCTCTTTAATGAAGGGTCTCGGGTCCCTCCAGTTAAAACTCCTCGCCCCGAAGGGACAGGCCGCCATACAGAAACGGCACCCTATGCAGCGGTGATAATCCATGGCTACAATGCCGTCAGGCCTTTTGAAAGTGGCCTTTGTGGGGCAGACCCTCACGCATGGCGGTTTCGCGCAGTGATTACAGAGAAGGAGAAAAGGCTTATGTTTTATATGGTCCGGCACAAATTCATCGGACAGGCCGGGAAATGAGTTCTCATACTCTTCCTCCCATATCCATTTTATCTCATCTTTTTTGTTGCCGATGTCAGGGACATTATGAATGCTGTGACAGGCATGCGTAATCTTCCTGTACTCTTCTTCCGACCTGATTTTATTGACATCGATTGTCATGGCCCATCTCTTTGCGTTAAGGGCGTTAGGGCCCTTTAAGACAGCGGCGTCGGCATTAGTCCTGAGTATTTCCTCAACAGCCGCTGTGCCTGTCAGTCCGAACAGAGTGGATGCGCCGGCAATTTTCAAGAACTCTCTCCTGTTTATACTCATATCTCATTCTCCTTTGGCGCGATATGGCACGTCCAGCAGTAAGGTTTCACATTTGCATAGGTGTGGCACTTGTCGCAGAATTCTTTCTTGTTTGAATGGCAGCGCATGCAGGTATTCTGGAGGCTCATCACATAGTTCTTCCCGTCGGTTTTACTTACATACTCCAGGTTGCCGTCGCGCAGGACCGAATCCCTCCATTCATCCAGCATCTGCATGTGATTGGCTTTCATCCACTCTTTCGACTCCACACATTGTTTTACTTCCATTTCGTTTATCACAGGGGTGTCAATACTCGGCTTGGGCGCTTCAGCAGTCTTCCCCATATTGTAAAAAACTGGAAACGTGAATAAACCGATGAAAATCACAAGCCCTAAAATTATCTTTCCTCCGTTATACATTATTCCTGTCCCTCCGTTCCGGGAAGAGGTTCACCACGCAGATCGGTGGTCCTCTCTTTTTCACCCTTCATGACCAGCGCGTTTGCCACGAGCTCGTGGACTCCCGTAACCTTTACGCCGGGGACCCAGTAATCCATTGAGGCCGTCAGCACCGCCCTGTCGATCGCGCAGATATTCGCGAGCATATTGACGCCGTATTTCTCCGCAACGTCTTTTACGGCATTGGCCCTCGGCAGACCCCCCCTCATCCTTATCTCCATGTTCTCACCGGCATTCAGACCTGAACCGCTTCCGCAGCAGAAGGTCTTCTCCCTGGTTGTGAGTTCGTCCATTTCGTAGAAATGGTTGCATACGTTATTGATAATGTAACGGGGTTCTTCAAAAATTCCCATACCTCTTGCGGTATTGCAGGAATCATGGAAAGTCACCTTCAGGTTATCATTGCGTTTCGGGTCCAGTTTCAGTTTCCTGTTTTTTATAAGGTCCGCGGTAAATTCGGCAATGTGGACCATTTTGGTGGATTTTGTATTCTCAAATACCGTTCCGGTTATCGGGGACTTCGGCACTTCAAGAAAGTCAGCCGGGCCGTTCCAGGTATCCATGTACTGGTTGAGCACCCTCCACATATGACCGCATTCCCCGCCCAATATCCACTTTACGCCGAGCCTCTTGGCTTCTGCGTATATTTTGGAGTTCAGCCGTTTTGCCAGTTCATTGGAAGTAAAGAACCCGAAGTTTCCGCCTTCCGAGGCGTAAGTGCTCCATGTGTAATCAAGTCCCAGCTCATGGAAGAGCATGAGATATCCCATGCATGTATATGTGCCGGGGTCGGCGAAAAGGTCGCCGGAAGGCGTTACAAAAAGTATCTCGGCGCCTTTCCTGTTAAATGTAGGTGTAACTTTAATGCCGGTTACAGTTTCAATATCATCCAGCATGTATTCAAGATTGCCCACGATCGTGTGTGGTTCAAGGCCCAGGTGATTGCCCTTCATGTAACAGTTTGCGGCCGGGCCGGATATCCAGTCGGTGTTTAAACCGAGCAGGTTGAGCAGCTCCCTGCCCATCATGGTAATCTCGGCTGTATCAATCCCGTAAGGGCAGAATACCGAACAGCGGCGGCACTCGGTGCACTGGAAAAAATAGTACCACCACTCTTTAAGTACCGGAAGCGTAAGCTCTCTGGCCCCTGCAATTTTCCCGAATATCTTCCCTGCTGCCGTAAAGTTCCCTCTGTAGACCGAACGTAACAGCTCGGCCCTGAGCACAGGCATGTTCTTCGGGTCCCCGGAGCCGATAAAGAAGTGGCACTTATCGGCGCAGGCGCCGCATCTTACGCAGATGTCCATAAAGACCTTGAAGGAGCGATACTTGTCAAGCCTTTCTTTCATCCCCTGCAGGATTATCTCCTGCCAGTTTTCAGGCAGCTTCCAGTCCTCGTCCTGCACCCTCCATTCCCTGGGATTGGGGAAGTGAAGCGTTTCGAGGTTCTTCGGCTTTGCCCCGTAACACCAATTGCCCTCTTTCAGTTCAGCCGGGGTATCCATCCAGGCGCTTTGAGGCGGGGTGTAATCTATTTTGCTCAGCTCATCCGGTTTTGGTGTCTTTGCCATAATTACTCCTTCTCAACTGGTAGTCCAGCCTTTTTCATTTTATCTCTGAAATCGTTTTCATACTCTTCATATGTATGGACCTCAACAGGATAATTCCACGGATTAATATGTCTTGCCATGCGGCTGTTATTCGCGAGGTTCCTTGTAGGACTAAGGAAGACGCCGCCAAGGTGCATTATCTTGCTGAACGGGATATACGCAAACAATGTGCTGACAAGGAATAAATGGATGTAAAAGACAACACTCACACCCTCGGGCAGCGCCGGATTAAAAGTGATAAGCCCCATAGTCAATTTCTTCACGTTGACAATGTCCACCCGCAGAATATACCTCATAAGGATGCCGCTCAGGGCCACACCCATGATGAGGAAGAGAGGGAAATAATCAGCCGCGAGAGAGATATACCGGACGTTCGGGATAAAAACCCTTCTGAGAAAAAGATATGTTGCGGCTGCCAGAAGCACAACGCCGCTTATCATAACGCCAGGTATCCCTACCTGTAAAAACCCGTCAAGCGCCTCAATGCCCATTAAAAACCCGGGCACAGGCTCGGTAAAT
>QZKO01000065.1 GCA_003599505.1 Nitrospiraceae bacterium
CAGTCCTACAAAAAGAAAATATCCTATCTGAACAAGATCACTAAAACCGGCAATAAAAGGGGACATGGAGATATCGCTAAAAAATAAAAACATATTCCCACCGGAAGTCATAGAGCTTCTTCAGGCTTTCTATTCAATCGGGTTTTTTGACGAGTCCCTGCTGATCGGAAGCTGGGTCATGCCTCTCTATCAGGAGGCTTTCGGCATCCATTATGTTTTGCGCACAATGGATATTGATTTTGCAGTCAAATTCGCTCTTTCTGACAGAGACAGAAAAATAGACCTTGAAAAAGTCATTACCGATATCGGTTATATCCCTGTCGTTATGCAGTCGGGCATTCGCAAGTTTACCCGTGAAAACTTCACTGTTGAATTCGTTGCCCACCGGAAAGGCGGGAGAGACGACCAGATTGTATCAATCAGGAAATGGAATATCACAGCCTCTCCCCTTCCGTTTGTTGATCTCTTGCTTGGTTTTCCATTCATGGCGGATTTTGGAAACTTCAAGGTAAAAGCGCCGTTACCTGAGGCCTTCTTTGTCCATAAGTTAATTACTGCACAAAGAAGACTCGGGGAGGGCAAGAAAGATAAGGATCTCGATCAGTGTTCAATCATTGCCAAGCAGATCGATCCCGAGCGTTTAGACACAGTTGTCGAATCATTGAAGCTCAGTAAAAAAACGCAGAAAGCGTTGAAAGCTTCATGTGACGCAATCGATTTTCCCCCACAAAAGTTGAGAATAAAGTAATGATATGGTGTAAACACTGTAAAATAAAAACTCACAAATTGTATTCACAATACCTGTAAATGCAAATGGTGTCTTCAAAATGAAAAAGAAAAACAATAGCTAAAGTCGACGGGAAAAAGAAGACGGATGGACGATAAGAACGTAAGGCATGTATTAGGGTGACCTTGGATGTCCCCATAGTTAGTCCCCTTTCTTACGCCATGTCCCTCTGACTCTTTGAACTTCCGAATTCTATGGTTTGTCTTCAGATCGTCTGCAGATATTCAGTCACTTCTGATCTGAATTTCGAAATTACGTCGTTTACCGCGTCAGTAAGCGCCTTAAGGTTTTCCCATTTTATATTGAAAATATAGTGGTATATAAAATAATTCCTGAAAGAAAGGTAGTTCGACAAGACCTGAAAAAGCTCGGGCGGAAGGATCCCTATCTCGCTCGATTTCCTGAGCACCTTTTCATGCCATTCAGGCGAATCCTGCACATCGAGCCTGTCAAACAGGAGCATCTGTTTTAATATCCTTTCAGCGCCGCTGTAGATATTCACGATAAAGGCCGCCACCGCAGCCTGCTCGGCAAGAGTGTATTCCGTTTTCTCGGGTTTATAAAGAAAAAAGAGCTCGTTCATGATCCTGTCTACGTTTTCAAATTCCTGGTCTATGTGTTTTTTAAGTTCATCGATTGTCATTGTCTTTACCTCCTGTCATAATTTCATCATGACTGATTACACAGATTTATTTACGACGGCACAGATTATGAGAAATTGGATTATCTGTGTAATCGTACTTATAATCTGTGTCATCATCATTAGAGCCTTCCCGATTTAATAATCGATATCAGCAACCTCAACCCGAGCAGGAAAGCGACCAGAAACCCTATCGCCCCGATAGCTGGCATGCCGAATATTTTGCTTCCTATATTGGATTGGATGAGCGTTGATGAACCCACGATAATCGCAGCGACAACGATGCTGAAGGCAAGACGGTTGCTTGAACGGTCTATATCTCTTATCAATTTATCCATCCCGATAGGATTGATGTTTATGCCCACTTCGTCCCTGAGTGATTTCCTCAGCAGCCTGTTTATCTGTTTAGGCGTATCAATCAGCAAACGGCTCGCGTCCGTCAGGTTTTCCTTAGCCTTTTCAAAGATGCTTTTAGGGCTGAACTTTTTCTTGACCAGTTTAGCGGCATACGGCGCGGCGGCGGTTACTGCATTGAAATCCGGGTCCAGTTGCCTGCCGATATTATCAAGTATAAGGATGGTTTTGTTTATCAGCATGAACTCGGAAGGCACCTTCAGGCCGTGTTTGATTACGAGATGCGTAAACAGGTCAAGGTATTCAGGGAAATTCACCTCGGAAATGGCGAGGTCATACATCGGTTCAAGAATTTCAACGAGATCAGCCTTCAGCTCCCTTTTGAACTCTTCAATATCAACGTCCCCTCCCACAAAGCCCAATTCTATATAAATATCGATAAGGTCATCAAACCTTCTGTTATAAAGGGCCAGGAAGGCCCCGGCTATGTCTTCCATGAGGTCAGGCGTCAGCCAGCCTGCTATCCCGAAATCCACAAGACCCAGCCTGCCGTCCGGAAAAACAAAAATATTGCCGGGATGAGGGTCCGCATGGAAAAAGCCGTCTTCAAAGATCATCTTGAAGTAAGCATTGACCCCTTGACGTGCCAGCTCGCACCTGTCTATACCAAAGGCTTCTATTCCCGGTATGTTGTCTATTCTCACACCCTCAAACCTTTCCATAACGATTACCTTCTCGGACAACAGATGAGAATAGATGGTTGGAATGCAAATTTCCCTGACTTCCGTAAAATTTCTTTTGAAACGCTGGGCGTTTTTCGCTTCAGCGATAAAATCCAGCTCTTTTCTTACAGTCTTTGAAAACTCATTAACTATCCCCTCAGGATCGAAAAGCCTGCTCTCAGGGATGTATTTCACCATCAGACGGGTTATGGCGCCTAAAATAGTTATGTCGTCCTGGATAACCTGCCGGATATCAGGCCGTTGGACCTTGACGACTACTTTTTCGCCGGTCTTGAGCGTGGCATAATGGACCTGCGCTATAGAGGCGGCTGCAACGGGAACCTCTTCAAAATCCGAAAAGACGTCTTTCAGGTATACCTTGAGCTCGGACTCAATAATCTGGACTGCTTTCTCGGAAGGGAAAGGAGGGACTTTATCCTGGAGTTTTTTAAATTCGTCGGCATATTCGGCGGTAATGAGGTCGGGTCTTGAAGACAGGAGCTGGGCGAGCTTTATGAAAGAGGGGCCGAGTTCGCTGAAAGCCATCCGCAATCTTTCCGGGATGGTGTGCTTCTCGACTTTCTCCCACCGGCTGAAAAATTTGAACCTTTTACTGAGAGGGACAAAACGCTGGAGGTTTACCTGCTCTATAAACTGCCCGAACCCGTGCCTGAGGAACACATTGACTATATGCCTTATCCGCTTGATATTCTTGTATGTCTGCCAGTATCTGACGAGATTCGTGATAGCCATTCGTTCAATCAATCTAACATGATTATTTGAAACCAAATGGTAGGGCGGGTTTCAAATCCGTCCCTACGGGGTCATTCACCCGACGCCCCCTCGATCTTTTTCACTCTTGCCGAAAGGGCCGTTACTTTACGTTCCAGTTTCGCAACCTCGTCCCTTGTGGGGATATTCATTTTTTCAAGGGTCTTGTCTATAAGGTCTGTCAGGCCCTTGCTGATGTCATCGCCGGTCTTGCCTGCCTTGTCCTTCCATTCTTTCACAAGCTTCGCCCCCTGGGATTCGCTCAGTTCGCCTTTCTTAACAAGATCATCAACCATCTCTTTCATTTTTTCGGGCACTCCAAGTCCCGCCATTAAAGCCTTGTGCAGGATTTCATTAATAGTCACGCTTCCCTCCTTTTATTAATCGGTAAGGGCCACCTGCCGGGTCGCCCTTACATTTCAAGTGCAGGGGCGGGGTCACCCCGCCCCTGCACGCTGTTTTATAATCTCAACCACCATCCCGACCGCCTTCTCAATCCCTTCCACGTCCTTTGTCCCGCCCTGCGCCATGTCCGGCCTTCCACCGCCTTTACCGCCGGTGACTGCCTTGAGGATATCTCCGGCGTGAAAACGTGAAGTCAGGTCCTTTGTAACCGCCGACACATAACATGCCTGCCCGTTAAGAGAGGAGGCGAGCAGGATAACGCCTGAGCCGAGTTTGTTCTTAAGATTGTCCGCAAGGTCGCGCAATGCCTTCATGTCGAGGCCGTCAATTTTACGGGCAAGCACCTTGATGTCATCTATTGAAACGACGCTTTCAAGAACAGCGTCCGCCTTCCCTTTGACCGCTTTCTGCCTGAACTTCTCAAGCTCCTTCTCCTGCTGTTTTAATTCGCCGATAATTTTTTCCACTCTTTCCGAGACCTTCTGTTCAGGGATTTTCAGCAGGCTTGCGGCCTTTATCAATTCTCTTTCCCGTTCCTTATAATATTCTATGGCAGGGAAACCCGTGACAGCTTCTATCCTCCTGATGCCTGCTGCTACGCTTCCTTCCGAGGTTATCTTGAACAACCCTATCTCGCCTGTCGCGTCACTATGGGTCCCGCCGCACAGCTCGGCAGAGAAGTCTCCGGCCTGTACAACCCGGACTCTTTTCCCGTATTTTTCGCCAAAGAGGGCTATTACTCCTTTTGATATCGCGTCATCAAGGGTTGTCGCGGTTTTAATGACATGGAGATTTTTCAATATCTGCTCATTAACGATTTCTTCTACTTCACTGATTTCCCTGTCGTCCACAGCGTAAAAATGTGTAAAGTCGAACCTGAGCCTCTCAGGGGTCACAAGCGATCCGGCCTGTTTGATGTGGTCGCCCAATACAGCCCTTAACGCGGAATGAAGCAGGTGTGTGGCCGTGTGGTTCCGCATTATCGCCTTCCTTCTCTCCTCATCCACAATCGCTGAAACCGTCATCCCTTTTCTGATCGTCCCTTTTCTCACAGCGGCATTATGAATAAGTATATCACTGAACTTCTTCGTGTCCAGCACCTCAATCCTCAACCCGTCGGCTTTGATCTTCCCTTTATCGCCCACCTGTCCGCCTGATTCCCCGTAGAAAGGGGTCTTATCCATGACGATCTCCACCTCATCGCCTTCCCCCGCCTCCTCAACCAGCGCGCCGTCTCTTATAATCGCGTTCACTATGGAATCGGAACGCAGCGCTTCATAACCTGAAAATTCCGTAGCGCCATACTGTTTTTTGATGTCACGGTAAACTCCCGCGACTTCTTCTTCGCCAACCCATGAAGCCCGCGCGCGTGTCTTCTGAAGCTCCATTTCGTCGTTGAAGCCCTTCAGGTCTATTACGAACTTGTTGTCTTCAGCGATATCCTGCGCAAGGTCTACCGGAAAACCAAAGGTGTCATACAGTTTAAAAAGCTCAGCTCCAGGGATTGTGTCTTTGCCCGAGGACCTCAAATCGTCCATAAGTTTATTCAATATCCCCATTCCCGATGAAAGGGTATGGGCAAACCTCTCTTCTTCAAGCTTCAATATCTTTTTGTTTCTCTCCGTGGCCTCAAGGAGTTCGGGGTACGGTCCGGACATGATTTCATTAACGGTATCCAGCAGATTGTAAAGGAAAGGGTCTTCGATGCCGAGCATGAACCCGTGTCTTGCGGCCCTTCTGATAATCCTCCTCAGCACGTATCCCCTGCCTTCATTTGAAGGGAACAACCCCTCCGAAATAACAAAAGCCGCTGACCTGATGTGGTCCGCGATTACCCTCATGGAGACACTCGTTGACGGGGCTACACCATATTTTTTGCCGGAGATTTTTTCAACCGTCCTGATTATGGGCATAAAGAGGTCCGAGTCGAAATTATTGTGTTTGCCCTGAAGCACAGCGGACAGTCTTTCAAGCCCCATCCCGGTATCGATGCTCGGCTTCGGCAAGGGGGTAAGGTTGCCTGAAGAATCCCTGTTATACTGCATAAAAACAAGGTTCCATATCTCAAGATACCTGTCGCAGTCGCAGCCTACCGAGCATGTGGGCTTGCCGCAGCTCAGCCCAGCGCCCTGGTCTATTAATATCTCGGAGCACGGCCCGCACGGGCCTGTGTCTCCCATCTGCCAGAAATTGTCCTTTTCCCCGAGTCTGTAAATCCTTTCGGCGGGGATGCCCACATGATTTTTCCATATGTCCGCGGCTTCATCATCTTTTTCGTAAACAGTAATGTAAAGCTTGTCCGCCGGCAGCTTCATCCGTTCAGTCAATAATTCCCAGGCCCATTCAGTCGCCTCTTTCTTGAAATAGTCCCCAAAAGAAAAATTGCCCAGCATCTCAAAAAAAGTATGATGACGCGCCGTCCTTCCCACATTTTCAAGGTCGTTGTGCTTTCCGCCGGCGCGCAGGCATTTCTGCACCGTTACAGCCCTTTTATACGGCCTGACCTCTTCTCCTAAAAAAACGGTCTTGAACTGCACCATACCGGCATTGGTAAAAAGAAGTGTCGGGTCATCTTTCGGCAAAAGGGGCGAACTGGAGACGATCTCATGTCCTTTCTCTTTAAAGAAATCCAGAAACAGTTGTCTTATTTTATTGCTTTCCATAGTTAAGTTTTAAACCACAGAGGACACAGAGAAGATTCACTGTCCAAACTGTAACGGTGTTCCCTGAGGCTGAATATATTTTTAAGGCTTGTATATGATACTGTATTATAGCAATTTTATGTACAGTTTTTTATTGAAACATCTGGCATAGTAACGCTGTTTTATAGTATCTTTAAAAATCCCATGAACACAAACAACCCTGAATTCATCCCCGTCACCATCGACAAGAGCCATATAATCACAATCGGTGAGAGGCTCTACACGGAAAGCATCGAGTTCGTGCGGGAGATCGTAAACAATGCCTATGACGCCGACGCGACTCTGGTTGAAATAATTGTCGGTGAAGACATTATTGAAATCAGGGACAACGGGGCCGGAATGGATAGAGACGGGCTCCGGCAATATTTCAATATAGGCTCACAGAAGAAACTCTACTCGCCAAAATCTCCGGTTTACGGAAGGGACCGGATCGGGCAGTTCGGGATAGGAAAATTCGCAACTCTATCCGCAGGAAAAAGGTTTGAGGTTATCACCAGGAACGATGATTTTGTCGGAAGGGTAACATTCGACAAGGAAGAATGGGAAAAGTCAGAAGACGTGTGGAAATTACCCCTTGAGATCCTTTCGCCCGATTTCAGAAAGACAGACGGCACAACGGTTATACTCGCAGGACTGACCAAAAAGTTTGATCCAAAGGACATCGAAGCAAAGATAATCGAGGGCACTCCTCTTAAGGCGCCTCATTTCCGGGTGAGGCTGAATGGTCACACCATCACGCCGAGAAGCCTTTCCGGCCATAAAATACCTTTTATAGAAGGGACAGGTTTCGGACCTGTAACGGGAGAGATAATAATTCTTCCAGAAACCGCTTCATCAATCAAGGAATTTGGAATAGAGATAAAGGTAAAACAGGTGACGGTAAGGCGTGAGTTATTCGGCATGGAGACATGGGGAAAAACAATGGCCCGGATAGCCGGGGAAGCGAACGCGGATTTTCTGCCGATAACAAGCGACAGAACCGGCTTCATAAAAGACTCACCAGAATATGAGGCATTTCAGAATGTCATGCAGCTGGTCGTAGCAGATGTTAAGGGCATCTTGCAGAAGCTGTCCGGGAAAAAAGAGGGCCGAAAAGTCAGCCGGGCGTTGAAAGAGGCCCTTCAAAAAATATATAAGGCATTGGCCGCAAATCCAGATCTGTCCCCTTTCGGGGCTTTCCCTGTAGGAGAGGAGACGAGGGGTATCGGTGGAGCCGCAGCAACGCCGAAAGAACCGGGTGGAACCGATCAAACGGTTCAAGCCGTTCAAGCTGTTCAAGCGGCTCAAGCCGAAAAACAAAAAAAGAAGAGAAAGAGAAAACCCAAGGTAAAACAACTGACGCCGAATGCCGTCATCAAGAGGATGAAATTCGGGGATATAGGCGTCTCAATATGTGTGGATAGCTTCGGAGAAGACGGAACAGAGGTCTTTTCAGAAGAGACAACGATTTATATTAACAGGGACCATCCGCTCTATAAAAGAGAATCGTCAAAGGTCGACACGCATGTTCTCAATCTCGCTCGTCTCATTACGCAGGAAATCTCCCTCATGAAAGACCCCAAAAATCCCAGGCAGGCGTATGAGAGACAGAGTAAGCTGCTGAGGGATGCGTTTATTGATAAAAGCGGCTGATTTATAATTTATTTTCTTACAGGCAGAGAGGATTGTATTGTATAATGGTGGTATTTAAAGTAGCATGAGCTGCTGCCAATAAAACAGTATCTATGAAAATGTCCGACAAAGATTACTATAAAAGTTTGTACATCCAGTTGAGAGAAAAACTTGGTAAACAGCCAAGTATAACAGTTTTTTGTAAAGCGTTTAATATTGACAAGCGGAAGGTGGACAAATGTTTTGGCAGAAATGCCTTTTCAAAGTTGGCTATCGAGTGTGGCGATACTCCTAACATATTTATGAGACCTAAAACATCTCTCGAAGATATCTTGATAAACTGGGGAAATTTAGCAAAAGAACTTAAGGAAATACCTGTAATCGCTGACTGGGACCATCGGGATTATAAACCGGCTGCTGATGGTATCCGTAGTGTACATAAATTAAATTGGACAGATATACCTAATAAATTTTTAGAGCATTTTGATAATAAACCAGAATGGAACGATGTTATTCTTTTAATCCGTAAGAATATCTCTGGGCATGTTAAACAATCCAACTCAGTAACCCAACCAAGCGCCAATTTTGTTCATAAGATACCGCTGGATTGTGAAAAGGTTATCACTTCAATTAATAGATGGATACCAAAGCGCAGACGCAGCTCTGAAGAGGCGTATAAAGTAGATCTCCGAAATTATTTTGAAGAAGAATTTAACTTTTCAGTTAAAGAAGAATCCGGCGATAGCAAATCAGACTTGCTTGTAAATAAAAAAATTCCTATAGAACTAAAGAAAAGCCCTTCTTTGTCAGAATATGACCGACTTTTTGGTCAGCTCGTGCGGCATGTACTTGTCCACGGAACTGCAATAGCTGTCATTTGCGATGTTGAGCGCAAAGATCAATATGATGATTTTAAGGGTAACGTAAAAAAAGTATTCGATCGTTTAGGGCTAAGAGTATTTGTGATTTCTAAGTAATCCTGTGAATTGCAGAAAAGACGGGTCTGTCAATATTTCCCAATGATAGATAATAGAGTTATTGAAAAGCTGCTTGTCTTTTAATGGAGTTTTTGTTATTTTTTAGTAAGTTAATTTTAGAGGGATTGTATAAGTGGTAAAAGGACTTAACATTCAAATAGAAGAAATCGCCGCTTTCTGCCAGCGGTGGAAGATTACCGAATTCGCTCTCTTTGGTTCAGTATTGCGCGAAGACTTCATATCTGAAAGCGATATTGATGTGCTTGTGACTTTTTCTCCAGATGCATGCTGGAGTCTCCTTGATCATGTTGACATGCAGGATGAACTGAAGACTATTTTCGGGCGCAAAGTTGACCTCGTAAGCAGGCGCGGGATAGAGCGGAGCCGCAATCACATCCGCCGCAAGGAGATACTCGAGTCTGCAGAGGTAATCTATGCAGCAGCGTGATCTCAGTTATCTCACCGATATCATACAGGCAACCAAACAGATACAGTCTTTCATTCAAGGGGTCGATAAAGCGAAGTTCGAAGATAGCGCTCTGATTCAGTCTGCGGTTATCCGTCAGATTGAGATCATTGGTGAAGCGGCAAAGCGCCTCTCTGAAAAATTCAGAATAGAACACGCCGACGTCCCCTGGAAGAAGGTAGCGGGTATGCGGGATATACTTATCCATGCATATGACCATGTCGATATTGATGAAGTGTGGAATGCTGCGGAAACCTCAATACCTGCCCTTTTAAGACAAGTAGAAGCTATTACTAAGCTTCATGAAAAGTCCGGCGAGTAACTTCTGCATTGAAATAGAAGAACTATTTTATGATACTTATCTACCCCCCCGTCGCAAAACCTTGTGAGCCCCCGGCCGGTATAGCAAAGCTCTCAGGCGCGCTCAAGCATTATAACATCCGGCATGAAGTCCTCGACGCTAATATGGAGGCGCTTCTTTATCTGGTAAATAATCCGCAGCAGACCCGCACTCCCTCTGACAGATGGACCGCCCGCGCTTTCCGTAATATTTCCCAAAACCATTCTTCCCTGAAAGACTGGAAGATTTACCATTCCATCGACCGCTACAAACGCGCCGTCAAAGATATAAACCGCGCGGTTGAGATGTCGGTGAATAACGGTTTCACCTCGGGGCTTGCGGATTTCCATCATCAGGAACTTTCGCCCCTGAAAAGCAGCGACCTCATCAGGGCGGCTGAAAACCCGGAGTTGAATCCTTTTTATACGTATTTCAGGAAGAGGCTTCCGGAGCTTGTTCGGAAAAGGACTCCCTCATCAGCCGGATTTTCCCTGAACTATTTAAGTCAGGCGCTGTGCACTTTTGCGATGATCGGCTTATTGAGAAAAGAATTCCCCGGGCTGACCATCATATTAGGCGGGGGACTTGTGACGTCCTGGATGAGAAATCCGGAGTGGAAAAATCCGTTCAAAGGGCTGGTGGACCACTTCATCGCGGGACCCGGGGAATATCAATTACTTTCATTTTCGGGAATCGATGATGTTCAGAAAAGACACTTCACTCCCTGTTATGATTCCCTGCCTTTAAATGATTACCTTGCCCCCGGACTCATCCTGCCGTACAGCGCTTCAAGCGGTTGTTACTGGAACAGGTGTTCATTCTGTCCTGAAAATGCGGAGGACAATCCATATATCCCGATACCAATTGACAGTGTGACAAGCGACCTCGATACTTTGACTGCGAAAACAGGGCCGGTCCTGCTCCATATGCTGGACAATTCCATCAGCGATGCGCTCTTGAAAGAACTTGCCGGTAAGCCGTCGGGGGCCCCGTGGTATGGTTTCGCGCGAATCGGGAAGCTGCTGACGGACATCGATTTTTGTCTGACATTGAAAAAATCAGGATGTGTGATGCTCAAACTCGGCATTGAATCAGGAGACCAGGGAGTCCTTGACAGATTGCAGAAGGGGATCGATATCGGTACAGCGTCCCTCGTATTGAAGACTTTGAAAAAGGCGGGGATCGCGGCGTATGTATATCTTCTCTTCGGCACGCCGGAAGAAACTCACGATAAGGCGCGCAAGACCCTTGAATTTGTCGTCAGGCACAAAGATAAAATCAGTTTCTTGAACCTCGCGATTTTCAACATGCCGGTCTGCGGCACCGGGGCGTCAGGATTCAAGACTGATAGTTTTTATGATGGAGACCTTTCCCTTTATACGGACTTTTCACATCCGAAGGGCTGGGACAGAAAACAGGTGAGGATGTTCCTTGACAGGGAGTTTAAAAGAAACAAGGCAGTCTCGGAGATATTAAAAAACGAACCCCCCGTATTCACTTCCAACCACGCGCCGTTCTTTACGATGCAGCGCGTTATTTTTTAACTTTTTTATCCGGGACCGACCCCGCTGAGTGCGCGATCCTGTCAAGTATCCCGTTTATGAAGGGAGCGGATTCCTCAGTTGAGTATTTTTTCGAAATTTCAAGGGCTTCATTTATCGCAACAGAAGGGGGGATATCTTTTCTGTATAGAAGTTCATATGTGGCGGCCCTGAGAATATTCCTGTCAATTACCGCCATCCTGTCGAGAGACCAGTGTTCCGCGGCCTTTTTAATAATTTCATCTATTTCAGGCAGGCGCTCCCGGGTCCCTTTAACGATTTCAAGAGTAAATTCCCTGACATCGGGGTCTTCTTCGTTGCCTTCCCAGAACCCCGTCCACACATTTTCACTGAAGTCTGCGCCTGTCATATCAAGTTGAAACAGTATTTGCAGCGCGTATTCTCTTGATCGCCGGCGTTTCATATGGCAGTAAAAGGGTAGGGGCGGGTTTCAAACCCGCCCCTGCAACATAATTGCACATAACTCATAACTTTTTCAGAAGCTGAGCCATTTCAATCGCCACCATTGCGGCGTCCCATCCTTTGTTGCCGCTCTTTGATCCGGCGCGCTCAACAGCCTGTTCGATAGTGTCTGTTGTTAATACTCCGAAGGCTATGGGAACGCCTGTCTCCATTGAAGCGGTCGCGATCCCCTTGGCTGCCTCTGCCGCGATGTAATCGAAGTGAGGGGTAGCGCCCCTGATGATTGTTCCAAGGCAGATCACAGCGTCATAGGATTTCTTTTCCGCGACCTTTTTTGCCGCGAGAGGGATCTCAAACGAGCCGGGAACTTTAATGATGTCGATATTTTTTTCCGAAGCGCCGTGTCTTATCAGGGCGTCGACTGCGCCGTCAAGGAGCTTGCCTGTTATGAATTCATTAAAACGGCTTACAATTATCGCGAATTTGAGCCCTTCCGCCTGCAGTTCACCTTCAAAACGTTTCATGATGCCCTCCATAATTTGTAGGGGCGGGTTTGAACCCCGCCCCTACAGGATTCACACATTATTAAGCAAATGCCCTAATTTCTTCTTTTTGGCCTTCAGGTATTTTATATTTTTCTCATGCGGGTGCGTCTCGATCTGCACACGCTCAACTATGCGCAGGCCGTACCCCTCAAGGCCGATAAGCTTTTTGGGATTATTTGTCATCAACCGCATTTTCCGGACTCCAAGATTGACAAGTATCTGCGCGCCTATGCCGTAATCTCTTAAATCCGGTTTAAACCCGAGTTTCACGTTTGCTTCCACCGTATCCAGTCCTGTATCCTGGAGAGCATAGGCCTTTAATTTATTGGCAAGCCCTATCCCCCTGCCTTCCTGTCTCATATAAAGGATAACGCCTTTTCCCTCTTTTTTTATCATTGCCATCGCTTTGTGCAACTGGTCTCCGCAGTCGCATCTTTTTGAACTGAAGACATCGCCGGTAAGGCATTCGGAATGTACCCTGACAAGGACCTCGTCGTCGGGTTTTATGTCCCCCTTCACCATGGCTATGTTAACGGTGTCGTCGACCATGTTCCCGAAAGCAATTGCCGTGAATTCACCGCCGTGAGTAGTTGGGATTTTTGTTGTCGCGAGTCTTGTCACGAGACATTCATTGCGCATCCTGTACTGGATCAGGTCCTTGATCGTGACCATTTTCAGACCGTGCCTGCGCGCAAACTTTGATAGCTGGGGCACCCTTGCCATCGTGCCGTCGTCATTCATAATCTCGCAGATGACGCCGGCCGGATAAAGTCCTGCCAGCCTTGACAGGTCAACAGAGCCTTCCGTCTGTCCCGCGCGCTGAAGGACCCCGCCGGGCTGGGCCCTTAAAGGGAAAATATGGCCCGGTCTTGCAAGGTCTTCCGGTTTTGCCTTCGGATTGATAGCGGTTTTTATAGTCTTTGCCCTGTCGTGCGCTGAAATGCCGGTGGTGACGCCCTTTCTTGCCTCAATTGAGATAGTAAAGGCAGTGCCGAACCTTGAGGTGTTCATATCAGCCATCATCGGGATTTTAAGCGCTTCCACTTTTTCAGTAGTGAGCGAAAGACAGATGAGTCCCCTGCCGAATCTGGCCATAAAATTTATGGCCTCAGGAGTTACCTTTTCAGCGGCAATAGTGAGGTCCCCCTCATTTTCCCTGTCTTCATCATCAACAAGGATTATCAACCTGCCTTCCTTTATATCTTTGAGGGCCTCTTCTATCGTATTGAATTTATATTTACGGTTCATATGGTTTTACGCAAACCCTCCTTCTTTTAACAATTCCATCAAATTTCGGTCGTCTTCTTTTCTGCCGAGGAGCTTTTCAACGTATTTCCCTACGATATCCGCCTCAAGGTTCACACTGTCTCCTATGCCTTTTTCGCCGATATTGGTCGCTTTAAGGGTATGAGGTATAATCGCTACGCTGAATGTCCCGCTGTCAAGCTCTACCACAGTCAGGCTAATCCCGTCAATCGTTATGGAACCCTTTTTTACAATATATCTTAAAACTTCCGCAGGCGCGTCAACTGTATAAAATGTATATTCACCGGCCTGTTTCCTGTTTCTGACTGTCCCGACACCGTCAACATGCCCTGTGACAAGGTGTCCGCCGAGACGGTCGGATAACCTTAACGCGCGTTCGAGGTTTACTTTCTCCCTGACCTTCAGTTTTCCAAGGTTTGTGCTCCGCATGGTCTCGGGCGACACATCAAAAGAGAGTTTAGAGTCAGGAGTCAAGAGTTTAGTAACCGTAAGACAAACACCATTGATTGATATGCTGTCGCCAGGCTTCACTTCAAATTCAATCAAAGGCTTAACAGACAATCTGATGCCGTTCCCTGTTTTTTCAACAGAGACAACCTCTCCCATTGTCTCAATTAATCCTGTAAACATATCTTATGAAAATGGCTGTTAGCCGTTAGCGGTAAGCTTACAGCTAATTGCCAACAGCTAATTGCTAATGAAGCAGCTTCCCCAGCCTGTTCCACCGGACCTTTGTCAGAAATTTTCCGCTTTCATTCCAGGACCAGTACATAATAAATGCCTTCCCTTTTATTTCATCCATCCGCACAACCCCCCAGTAACGGCTGTCGTAACTCTGGTCCCTGTTGTCTCCCATAACAAAAACACTATTGCGGGGGACAATAAAGGGGCCGAATTTGTCCCTCTGCGAGCTTTCTATGACCTGGTCGGAATGGACTATAAACGGTTCACTCTGGAGTTTATCATTAACATATAGGTTTTTATCTCTTATCTCAATCTTGTCTCCGCCGATGCCGATTACCCGTTTTATAAAATCCTTGCAGTCATCCTGAAACAGATAGCCGGGGTTTCCGCTTTGCAGGGTCTTAACGAGTCTTGCGGAAATATTTTTCAGCGTGCCCGTGCACTCCGGTTTGTCCTTGTTCTGGGGAAATGAAAATACAATGATGTCGCCCTTTTTAGGTGTCTTAAAAACTAAAATCTTGTCGTCAAAAAACGGGAGCTGCGACCCGTAGATAAACTTGCTTACCAGTATATGGTCGCCGACAAGCAGGGTGGGAATCATGGAGCCCGAGGGGATTTTAAACGCCTGGATTACATAAGCTCTGATAACGAGCGCCAGGGTGACAGCTATGGCGATTGCTTCAACGTATTCCCTGAATTTTGATTTCCTTTTTTTTACAGCCAACCCTGTTTTCTCCTTTTCCCCTGACCCCTTGAAACCTTCATTTCACTTTCAGCACCGCTAAAAAAGCCTCCTGGGGAACTTCCACCCTGCCGACCTGCTTCATCCGGCGCTTGCCTTCTTTCTGTTTCTCAAGGAGCTTTCTTTTCCTTGTTATGTCCCCGCCATAGCATTTTGCAAGGACGTTCTTCCTCATTGCCTTGATGCTTTCACGAGCTATAATCTTGCTGCCTATGGCCGCCTGAATGACCACTTCAAACATCTGCCTCGGGATGACCTCCCGCAGCTTTTCTGCGACCTGTCTTCCCTTGCTGTTGGCTTTGTCCCTGTGGACGATCATTGAAAGGGCATCGACAGGCTCGCCGTTCAGAAGCAGGTCCAGCTTGATAAGCCGCGATTCCCTGTAGCCGATGAATTCATAATCCATGGACGCGTACCCGCTTGACAGGGATTTTAGTTTATCATAAAAGTCCCACAAAATCTCATTAAGCGGCATTTCATACGTCACCATGATACGGTCTTTTCCAAGGTAATGAAAGTCCTTTTGCACGCCCCGGCGCTCCTGGCAGAGGTCAAACATCGAGCCGATATATTTCTCCGGTACGAAGACCACTACTTTCACAAAAGGCTCCTCAATGTTCTCGTATTTCTCGGGAAGCTTTGCCGGGCTGTCTATATAAAGGATTTCTCCGTTGGTCAGAATAATCTTGTAAATTACCGTGGGCGCCGTGTTCACAAGCTCGAGCTTGAATTCCCGTTCAAGCCGCTCCTTGATTATCTCCATGTGCAGCAGGCCCAGGAAGCCGCACCGGAAGCCGAAACCGAGGGCTGAAGAAGTTTCCGGTTCGAAACTGAATGACGCGTCATTCAGCCGAAGTTTCTCCAAAGCGTCTTTGAGTTCCGAGTACTGGTTGGTTTCTGTCGGATAAAGACCGCTGAACACCATGGGCTTTATATCCTTATATCCCGGACACGGTTCAGGCGTCGGGTTTTCAGCGTCGGTGATCGTATCGCCGACTTTCGTGTCCGCTACATCCCTGATGCCGGCTATGATGTATCCGACTTCTCCCGCTTTCAGGGAGTCTACGGCCTTTTTGTGCGGGGTAAACACGCCCACCTCCAGGACTTCATATGTATTTTGGGGGGCCATAAGAAAAATCTTTGAGCCCTTCTTAACTTCACCGTCAAAGAGCCTCACAAGCACAACGACCCCCTGGTAATTGTCAAACCAGGAGTCGAAAATAAGCGCCTTCAGGGGGGCCTCTTCGCTACCTCCGGGAGGGGGGACTTTCCTGATAATTGCCTCAAGAACATCCGGAACGCCGGTGCCCTCCTTGGCGGAGGTCAATATTACATCAGAGCAGTCAATGCCGACAGTATCCTCGATCTGGGTCTTTACCCGTTCAGGGTCGGCGCTCGGCAGGTCTATTTTATTTATCACCGGGATTATCTCGAGGTTGTGGTCAATCGCAAGATATGTATTCGCAAGCGTTTGGGCTTCAACTCCCTGGGAGGCGTCGACCACAAGCAGCGCGCCTTCACAGGACGCAAGGCTGCGGGACACTTCATAGGAGAAATCCACATGCCCCGGCGTATCGATCAGATTAAGGATATATTCCTTTCCGTCTGAGGCGGTATAGTTAAGTCTTACCGCGTGCGCCTTTATGGTTATACCCCTCTCCTGCTCCAGGTCCATCGAATCCAGCACCTGCTTTGTAGTCATTTCCCTCTTTGAGAGGGCGCCTGTAATCTCGAGTATCCTGTCGGCAAGCGTGGACTTCCCGTGGTCGATATGCGCGATTATTGAGAAATTTCTTATGTTGCTTCCGGACATGATTTTGCGGCCTTATTTAATCTTTCATAAAAAAGTCGTTTAAAGTCCAAACAATAATTTAAATTAAAAAGATGGATTTAGGCAAGGAGAGTGACCTTCTGCAACCCCTCGCGATTTCTCAGCCTCACGCAGTGGTTGCGGAAATTTTCCTGAATACAAGCCCGGCTGCGCCTACAGCCCCCGCGTCTTTTGCCAGAGCGCTCTTGAGAATTTTTATGTTCGCGGGGGTAGGCTTAAAGCTGCGTTTAAAGGCCTCCTTTGTCAGCTCCTCTATAAACAGGTCCCAGGCCCCGATGAGCCCGCCGCCTATGATCACAGCCTCAACGCTCAGGATATTTGCCAGATTCGCTATGCCCAAACCCAGGTAGTGCCCGGCTTCCCTGAAAATCTCCCTGCTCAGGTTATCGCCGTCAAGGGCCATCTGAAATACCAGTTCGGGCGTTATTTTGTAATAGTTTCCTTCACAACATTCAATCAAAGAGCTTTTTGCTCCATTTTTTATAGACGTTATGGCCCGGTCCACAATGGCCCTGCCGGATGTATATGACTCGAGACAGCCGTGACCGCCGCAGGTGCAAAAACGGCCGTTCGGTTCAATAATTATATGCCCTATTTCAAGAGGCCCTTCATAGAGGTCCCCTTTGTAGATATGCCCTCCGCCGAGGCCTGTTCCTAAAGTGAGGACTACGAAATTGTCAATGTCCCTTCCCGCGCCCACCCACTTCTCCCCGAATGCGTAAGCGTTGGCGTCATTCTCTACTATCACGGGAAAATGGAATTCACTCTCAAAAATTTCTCTTACAGGAAGACCGTCCGCAGAAGAGATGTTTGGAGACTTGAATATTTTCCCGTGCTCCCTGTCTATAAGACCCGCAAATCCGATACCTATGCCGGCAATGCCCGACATGCCTCTTTCACCTGAAGACAACGCCCTTGTATTCTCATCATCCATAAAATCCCTCAGATTTTCAGTCAGCAGCTCTCCAAACCTGACAGAGTCTCCTCCGGAAACACAAGGCGTGGGAATTTGCCTGGAGAGAAGCGCTTCTCCGGTTTCAGTGACCAGGGAAATCCTGGTATTTGTTCCGCCTATATCCATGCCGACAGCGATTCTCATTTTTTCTCCGATAAGAAAAATATTGATATTGAAGCAGAGTAAATGTTATCACAATTTAAACGTTGTGTAAATAATCCGGATGGACTGATCAAATACTTCTGCCGGAGAATGACAGGCTGTTTTTCATGTATGGTCCTGTTGTATTATATCACCGGGTCCACTTATATCCGGAGGGAGCATGAAATATCAGACCGGTAAAACCGGCAGAGTGATAGTCGCAAGATTTGAAGACCATGAAGACGTCCTCCTGAACCTTGTCAGTATAGTAAGGGCCGAGAATATCAGGGCAGGTGTTTTTTACCTTGTAGGAGGAATGCGTGAAGGGAGGATCGTTGTCGGCCCCGAGACAGACGAACTGCCGCCGAAACCGGTCTGGAAGGCGCTTGGAGAAAGCCATGAAGTCGTCGGCGTCGGTACGATCTTCTGGCAGAAAGAAGAGCCGAAGCTCCACTTCCACGGCGCCTTCGGCAAAAAGGACATGGTTAAAGTCGGATGCCTCCGGGAACAATCAGAGACGTTTCTCGTACTCGAAGCGATAATTATCGAGATGGAAGGCATCACGGCGGCAAGAGAGCTTGATCCTGTATCGGGAATGGTTTTGCTGAAGCTTTAATATTACAGTATTATTTCCGGAGGTTTTTTACCTTTATTTTTAATTTCCTTATCTTGCTCCTCAGAGTATTGCGGTTAATGCCGAGCAGTTTCGCGGCCTTTATCTGGTTCCCGTTTGTCTCTTCCATCACCATGACGATGAGCGATTTTTCAACCTCGGGTATGACCATCTCGTACAGACTGAATTTTTCAAGCCGCTTGATATTCTGCATAAAACCCTTCAGCCTCGTCTCTACAAACTTTCCGATAGACTTCGGCTGTCTCTGCATTAAATCAAAATCCTCCGCCTGAAGCATGGGGCCTTCCGTTAAAATACAGGCCTTCTTTACAGCGAACTCAAGCTCCTTTTCATCACCCGGCCATTCGTAAGTCAGAAGGTATTCTTCAGCCTCCTTGGAGATCCTCTTGCCGCCCGTGCCGAGCTGCTCATCAGCCAGTTTAATAAAACTGTTCGCGAGAGAAAGGATTACGTCCCGACGGTCCTTCAAAGGAAGCGGGCCGGGAGGGTCCTTTGATAATTCTGCTTCTGAATTATTATTCTGGTCGGTCATAAGGAAACAGTAAATTCTATAAAAAGACTCAATAATTTACAATCACATTATCGATCAATCTCGTATTCCCGATTTTCACGGCAAGACATATTGCCAACGGTGTCTTAATATCCTTCACTTCACCGGGATTGCCGACATCGACAATCTCAACGTAGTCTACAGTTGCAAGCGGTTCGGAATTCAGCATTTGCTCCATTTCATTTTTTATAACGGACGCATCGGATGTCCCTTGCGATTTTATAAGCGCCTCTCCATGCTTCAAAGCCTTATACAGGACCGCCGCCGCCTTCCTTTCGTCTCTGTTTAAATAACTGTTCCTCGAACTCATCGCGAGTCCGTCTGCTTCCCTGACCGTCGGACAGATGATGATGTCTGTGCCGAAGTTCATGTCCCGCGCCAGTTTCCTGATCACCGCTGTCTGCTGAAAATCCTTTTGACCGAAGTACGCCCTGTCCGGCATGACAATATTGAAAAGTTTCGCGACAACTGTCGCGACGCCGTTGAAATGCCCCGGCCTTGACGATCCGCAGAGGATTTCTCCGAGTTTGCCGACGTGAACAGAGGTTGAAAAACCTTCCGGATACATCTCCCGGGAGTCAGGGACAAAGACGGCGTCAATTTTGTGAGAAGAAAGTTTGTTTAAATCCCCTTCAAGGTCTCTTGGGTATTGTTTGAAATCCTCATTCGGTCCGAACTGTGTCGGGTTAACGAATATGCTGACAACCGTGAAGTCGTTTTCGTCTTTAGAACGTCTTACAAGGCTCAGATGCCCCTCATGGAGCGCTCCCATCGTGGGCACAAAACCGATGCCCCTGTTTTCAGTCCTGAGCTTCCTGCTCCATGCCTGCATGTCTGTTACAGCTTTGAGGAGGCGCATGTGAAAGTTCGTCCTTAACCCCAAAATATTCCTGTGGGATCTTTGTCAATTATACCAAGTAATTCGTCAATATTTCCGACCTTTTTATCAATCAGCGTCTTTACCAAAACCGGAAATGGCATGTTTTATCCTAAGAGGAAAAGGTCGCCTGACCCCATTTCCTGTCCAAAATAGTATCTGAGCCATTTCCGGTAATCAGCGTGGCTGGAAGCAGGCGAAACCTTATTCATGAGGACCGCCTCGAATTTTCAAGGTATCATTTGGAATCTTATGCATGTTAGTCCCCCCCCCCGGACTAATATCCCACTTGGGATATTAGTCGTTTTACTATGATAATGATGTCAATAAGTTCCGTCAATATGGAATAATTTTTTCATTGACCGGTTGCAAAGCCTTCTGATATTATTGGGAAAATATCTAATAACTGGTTTGCCACTATAAACCAGTTGCATAAACCTTGACCTCATGTTATCATAAATCCATGAGCAAAACCGACAAGCTGGTGCAGAGATTCTTATCCATACCGAAGGATTTCACCTTTGAGGAACTGAGGAAAGTCCTGAAAGGCTGTGGATATGAGGAGATAAAGACCGGCAAGACGTCGGGGTCCCGGGTAGCCTTTTACAATAGTGAACTGGATGATTTGATCAAGTTTCACAAACCGCATCCGTCATCTATTATGAAACGTTGTTACCTGAGAGAGATCGAAAAACAGTTAAGAGACAAGGGGGTTTTAAAATGAGCGATACAATGACTTACAAAGGCTATATGGGCACTGTCCATTACAGCGAAGAGGACGAGGTTTTTCACGGCAAGATAGAAGCTGTCAACGACCTCATTATGTTTGAAGGGAGGAGTGTTAAAGAGCTTAAGAAGGCATTCTATGAGGCGGTGGACGATTACCTCGAGACATGCAAGAAAATGGGCAGAGAGCCGCAAAAGCCGTTTAAAGGCAGCTTTAATGTTAGGATATCTTCCGACCTTCATAAAAAAGCCGTAGAGAGGGCAACAAGACAGGGAGTATCATTGAACCAGTTTGTACAAAAGGCGATTGAGGAAAAGGTCGCCTGACCCCATTTCCCGTCCAAAATAGTATCTGAGCCATTTCCGGCAATCAGCGTGAAGTGAAGCAGGTGATATCTTTTTCATGAGAATCGACTCGAATAGCTTCAATATATCATCAGGAATTTTATTCACGGACATTGGTCCTCTCCGGACTAACATCCCGTTTTGAATATTAGTCCGGTCATTATGATAAGGATATCAATACGTTCCGTCAAGACGATGAATTTTTTTCATTGACCGGCTTCAATGACTTCTGATATTATCGAGAAACTATCTAATAACTGGTTATATTTCTGAGGAGAATAGTTAATGAAGTCATTTGGCATTGTAGGCGGTATTATCAGTGTCATAACTGTAATGCTATTAATTTATAGTTCAATTGATAGAAAAATAGAAGACAAACTTAACGACCCCAGATTTATAAGAAAAGTTGCAGAGGAAGTTCGTCTTCCATTTGTGATATTTGATGATAAAGATGTTATAAGTGTTGATACGGGTGCGATGAAATATATTGATAAAATCGAGATTAATAAAAATAAAGATCAGATTTTATCTGAAGTTGTTGTTTCACCAAAGAGTTTTATGGCTCTTCCACCTATTTTAGAAAGCCTTGATGATAAGGAAATAGAATTTGAAGAACCACAAAGAGGCACAAAGTTTAACTTAATTTACAATACGGTAAAATATGACGGAGTTGGTTGGGGAACATCCCTTGCACCGGGAAGCAAACCGCAACGAAGATTCAGATTACAGTTAGTAGCTCTTCCCGAGCAATAAAAAAAATATCCAGCTACTGCGGGAAATATGGGGACAGGAAATATGGGGAAATATGGAGGGAAATATGGGGACACATCCCATATTTCCTGAATATGATGGGCGCAGAAGAACGGAAATAGGGGATGTGTCCCTCTGTCCCTATTTCTCTGTCCCTATTTATCCATAAACGGTCTGATAGAATACAACTATGAATTGGTTCTCGTACCAAATAGAATTATTTAAAAAAAGCAAGGAAAGGGATCAAGAACTAAAGAAGCTTCATAAATTGGCAAAGGAAGCAGGGGAAAAAGGTGGCTATGGGAAGATGCTCGAAGTCTATAATAGAGAAGATATTGACCTTCGGACCGTTGAAGAAGAAATAGATTTATTAAAGACTCAATACGTTAAAAATAAAATAAGTAAATCATTCTATTCGCTTCCACCAACTCCCATAACTGATGGCAACGAAAGTGAGATTTGGATGAGAGGGAGTTACACAGCTGAGTGGCTTCTTACAAAGAAGGGGTTTGAGGAGGCAAACAATATAATTTTAAAAATCAGAAAAGAACGAAGAGAAAATATTTCTTTTTGGGTGACAATCTTATTTGGACTTTTAGGCTTGGTTATAGGTTTAATATCTGTACTTAATAAGTAACGTTTTCTCAAAAAGCAAAAGATTTAATAATAAAATGACTGTGTAACAACCAACAACCAGATAGCAATATTATGGATGATTTTTTGTGGACATTATGGGAAATAATAATTTGGGTTGTGTTGATATGCACTCTTTTGGCAACAATTAGAATAGGTTTCGTGGGATTAGATCAGCCGTCAAATTATAGGATTATAAATATCCTATCATCGGAAAAATGGTGTATGTCTCTTTTTATACTCTTACCATGGGCCGTCGCTGATTACGGTACAAGCAGAGTGTCTTCTTTGCCATGGACGGCATTTACTGCGGCGGCAGCACGGCATGGAATTGCCGATGGAGTTTTTAGTTTTCTACATGTCTGTATAGCAGATCTTTGGCTTCTGTGGGTACCAGCACAAATGTATGCGAATGGTTTCCCGGATACAGAATATACAGATATATATGGTTATAACATTTCAAAACTTGAAAAAGAAAAAGTTAGATTAATTCGAATCATAAATGTACTTGTAGGCTTATTACTTATGACTGCTAATAACCCGTTAATTAAGCTGATCAAACTTACTCCTACGTAGAAGATCAGCAATAAAATTAAAGAGGCTATTTGAAAAAAACTAAAACGCTGGAGATGAACGAGGCGCACAGGACACTTTTTCGGCTATGATTGCTATTCACATTCAAACAGTTCTTTGCATTTGTTTGTCGTTCATGCGCCTTGTCGCTATGTTTCCGAGATAAAGCATGTTCAGAAAGGTATTAATAGGGTTCATTGTAATACAAGAACGGCGGG
>QZKO01000043.1 GCA_003599505.1 Nitrospiraceae bacterium
CTGGCTGAACATGAAGGGCTTTATTACCATTACCGTAAACGGAAAAGTGTTACCCAGTTTCTTCTGATTTCGTTATCATAAACTCATGGTATGCACATTATAAATATAAATGGAGTAGTGAGGATTGATCCTGATACAGGGAGGTGGGGGTATGTCCGCAGGCGTTAAGAGAGTTATTATTTCTTTATTTTTATTATGTGTTTTAGTTGCTTGCTCTTATGAATTATCAAACAGTTTAAGTGCTAATGGAGGAGATATTATGGGAAACAACGAAAAATTGATATTGCTCGCTAAAGACCTCGCGAGAGAAAACGAAATGACGTATGTAGATAATTCTGAAATAAAAATTGTCACAAAAGGTGATTTTATTATTGTAGAGTTTATCCCGAAGCCCAAGAATATACTTGGTGGCGGAGGCAGAATATTTTTCAAACAAGAAAAAGACGAATTTAAGTTTATCAAAATTGAACGTTGGCAATAAGCTTTTTCATCTGCAGAGCAGTACAGTCATTACCAATTCTGCAGCAAAAAAGGACATGAAAAAGGACAAGGGGTCGCGCATGTGAACACTGCCGGTACTTACTATTACCATACCGATCATCTGCAAAGCAGCACGGTCATAACCGATTCTACAGGGGTTAACGTCGAGGACATGTTCTATTACCCTTACGGCGAAATGAAATACCACGCCGGCTCTGTGAACGTTAAGCACAAGTTCTCAGGTCATGAGTATGACGGGGAGAGCGGGCTCTACTATATGGGGGCGAGGTATTATGATCCGAGGCTGGCGAGGTTCATAACCCCCGACCCCGTGGTGCCGATGCGCGTTGACCAGCATAATTTCTTGAGCTTCAAGGTGATACAGGACCTCACCAATCCGCAGAAGTTGAATAGATACTCGTACTGCGCAAACAACCCGATTGTATTTCGTGATCCGTTCGGGCTGGACCGGGTTTCTTCTATTTTGGGTTTCGTAAGTTATGGGTTAAATACATCTGGGTTAGCTCTCGGACCAGGAGTAAAAGCTGCAGGCGTATTTGTTTCTTTCGTTGCAATAGGATATTCTGGTGCCCAAATGGCGTTAGGTAATATGTCACGCGCTGAGGCAGTTACAAACATGGGTCTTGCAGCGGGAGACATTGCAGGCTTTACTTTGGAAAAAGCCGGTTTTGAAGTTGCTGGAGCACTGGTAGGTGGCTTGTTTAGAGGAGGGGGGGTTGCAAATACAAGTGTTGATGCAGTTCGGACATTTTCCGGCAATGAATCGTCACCGGGACAAAATACAAATTCTGTAAAATCTAATCAACCGCCTATAGAGCAGCCCCCGGCAAATCCGGAGCCTGTACCGCAAATAGTGGCCCCGCCAGTTATAAATTCACAACCTGTAAACGCAGGAGCGGCTACGCCGACTATATCGCAATCACCTTCACCATCGGATTCAACATCTCATCAGGTTACTGAAACGCCTTCTGTCTCCATTACTTACGTTCGTCCATCATCTGGATCGTCTACGATTACTAATTCGGGAGGGCAGACAACGGTAACTGTTACGTCAAGCGGCGGATCGTATGTTTCGTCATCTGGAAATGTATATGTCGGCGGGGATTTCGGAGCTTAGGGGGTGTGCGTTGAATAAACAAGACAATAAAATACTTCAAATATATTTTGTGTTTTGTATTGTTGTTGCATCTATCATTGGATTCGTTGCAGTGTACATTCTAAAAATGGATTTGCGAGATAATGAAACATTTAAAACATTATTTATATTCTGTGTGATTAGTGGTGTTATTATCGTGCTCTTGGCATTCTATATTTTCAAAAAGCAAGGGATTGATGTATATTTGCCGAAAACCATGTTAATGCTTGGGCTCTTCCCTGCTGCATCTATTGGCTTCGTACCCATATGGCTTCATCCTTTGCTGTCATGGCTATTGAAAATTGGATTGGCCATAATTGCAGGCGCTCTTGCAACTGCCAATTTCTATTCCGTACATTATGGGGGCAAGAGATTGAGGAAGCAGATCGGTCTTGAGACGGAGGAGGACCGGCGGGAGAAGGAGAGGGAGGAGAAGGCGAGGAAGGAAAAAGAATCAAAGGGGACGCATGAGTAAATGCATATAAATGGGGACACATCCGAATGGCGCTAATTTAACCGGCGGATCGTATGTTTCGTCATCTGGAAATGTGTATGTCGGCGGGGATTTCGGGGCTTAGGAGGTGTGTGTTGATTAAACAAGACAATAAAGTCCTTCAAATATATTTTGTATTTTGTCTTGTTGTTGCAGTTATTATTGGAGTGACTTCACAGTATATATTGAAAATGGATTTGGCAATTAATGAGACCTTCCAAACCTTGTTTGTATTCTGTGCTATCGTTGCCGGTGTTATCTCTCTTTCGGCGTTCTACATTTTAAAAAAATTGGGAGTAGATATATATTTGCCTAAAAACATGTTGAAGGGTGGACTTTCCGCTATCCCTATTGCCGCAGTACCTATTATATTGGGACCTAAGGTTTCGCTTATAACGAAAATAATTATCATAGCGGGTTCAACTGCTTTCGCAATCGCCAATTTTTACGCCGTTCACTACGGCGGCAAGAGGTTGAGGAAACAGATCGGTCTTGAGACGGAGGAGGACCGGCGGGAGAAGGAGAGGGAGGAGAAGGCGAGGAAGGAAAAAGAATCAAAGGGGACGCATGAGTAAATGGGAAGTCTTTCTGTGGCTTGGGATTATCTTTGTCTTTAACCCGGTATTGACGTATTTCCTTTTTGTTCGCAGGGCAAAGGTAAACAGGAAAGGGAAGGTGATTCTTTACAGCATAACGACCATGATAGCGTTGTTCTGGTGTGGGGTATCGACGAGGTATTTCATGCTCTCGGTTATAGCGGGGCTTTATTTTGCCGGGCTGGTTATTTTCAGGAATAGTCTTTTGAAGGACATAAGGCAGGGCGGGTGGGAGAAATGAAATACCACGCCGGCTCTGTGAACGTCAAACACAAGTTCAACGGTCACGAGTATGACGGGGAGAGCGGGTTGTACTACATGGGCGCAAGATACTACGATCCCAAGCTTGCACGCTTCATCAGTGCAGACACGATTGTCCCGCTGCCCTTCTATTCGCAGAGTTTGAACAGGTTTTCGTTTACGCTGAATAATCCGGTTGTGCTGAGAGAATTGAACGGGAATTGTTTTGCGGCGGGGGCTGTTTACAGTGCGAGCCAAAGCTACACAATATCCAGTTCATCTCATGGTGGTGGGCCTTCTTCTACTGGAGGAGCGGTTCAAACTGGACATTATAATGCAACGGGCGGAGGGAGTGGTTATCCAGCAGTCAGTTATGAAAATGGCCGGGTTATTCTAAATATTACTAACCCAATAAGAATATCGCCTTCTACGGTTGTGACCTCATCAACGCCGTCAATACCATCTGTGCCATCGATACCATCGACTCCACCCAATCTCAATTTTGGTGCTATGGGCGGAGCCAGTCAGCATGGTAATCAGGCGGGGAATGTAGGGAGTCATAATTCTGGCGGGGTAAATCGAACAAACAATAATTCGAGTAATACTTATTCACAGTATAATCAACAGGCGGCGAATAATGAGCAAAAGATACCAGGAGTTGCAAACAGCCAGGCCGGTATTAATAACCCTTTTCCTGATCTTCCTACTTTTTCCGAAGCATTTCCGAATTCAAATTTTGCTGCACCCGTAGTTGATATTGTTGTCGGAGGTATTGAAGGTGGCTTTGCCGTATCACTTGGCGTAGCATCAGTAGTGGGTCTTTTTGGAGGACCTACCACTTGGGGATTGCCAGTACTTTATGGTGGTACTGCACTTGAAGTTGGCGCAGATGCAATTAGCAGAATATCAACAGGCATTGAAAGTCTCAGTAACCGGAAATGATGACAATACGATATTTTCGAGAGAATACAGAAAAAATATATGGGATGGCGTTTGTCCTCGCTAATTTATTCCTTGTATTTTCTATAGTTATTTTCTCCATTTATCTTGCTGCTCCTTTGTTGGGTGGCAAACTTTCTGTTGATGCTCTTATCCACTATGGAAGTTGGATTGGTTTGGCAATAGGAATGAGACTTATTTCAAAGCGGGGTCGAAAAGGATTGCGGATTAGAGCATATGAGTACTCAATAGCTTGTTTAGTTACTATCGTTAATTTTGCTTTATGGTTCTCATATCCTATGAACGTTGTCCTCAGCGTTTTGTGTGTTGTAGGCATGGCAATTTCCTATAGGGCGCAGAATAAACGGATAAATAGGGATGAAAAACAAATGGATGGCAATGCGAACGACAAAGGGATAACACCTTAACAATTGGTGTTATTCTTCCGGAAAGAGGCTTATTATTACCATACCGATCATCTACAAAGCAGCACGATCATAACCGATCAGAACGGAGTCAACGTCGAGCAGATGTTCTATTATCCATACGGAGAGATGACCGGTTATCATACCGGCTCTGTAAACGTTAAACACAAGTTCAACGGTCACGAGTATGATGGGGAGAGCGGGTTGTACTATATGGGGGCGAGGTATTATGATCCCAAATTAGCACGCTTCATCAGTGCAGACACGATTGTCCCGATGCCGTTCTATCCGCAATCTCTTAACAGATATTCATTTACGATGAATAATCCGGTTGTACTGAGGGAGCTTGATGGGAATTGTTTTGCAGGGCCGTCGAGTGCGCCATCAAGCTTCTTTTCATCCATGGCGTCAATGGCACGGAGTGTTGCAAGGTTCGTCGGCGGGGCCATATCAGCAGCTATAAGCGCTGCAAGGGCAGCGGTAAATATTGTAGTCGGAGGAGCGACGTTGGCCGCCGGTGTTGCCACGGGAATTTTGACCGGAGGCAACAGGGCTGCTGTGAACGCTGTAATATCCGGGGGCCAGAGCTTTATAAATGCAATCGACAATGGAGCAAATGGCGCTATAACTGCCCTTGGAGGCGGAGGAGGGCCGTTTATTGTCGGCGGAAGCGGGGGCGGGGGTTCCGGTTATGATAATTACGCAGCAAATGACAACGGGACAGCTACGGACGCAGGAAGGGAGCTTACTATCGGCGAGCAATTCTTACAAGCAGCTCTCGACTATAAGGGAGAAAAAGGTTGGCATTGCAATGAACTTGTAATTCAGTCGATTAAAGATACGGAGCATAAGGTCGATTATTTTAATACCAGAAATATTGGTGACTCTCCATATTTTCGCCAGTTAGCCGTTAATGAAACGCCAAGGACGGGTGATATTGCAGTATGGTCTGGAAAACACATGGGGTTCTATGTAAGTCCGAGTCTGGGGTACTTCACGGAAAAAGGGATTACGGCTAATATTTTTCATTCTCCTGGAGCAGGTGGTCAAGCCGTCGGTTTTGGCAATATTAACGCTATCACGAATTATTCTTTCGGTGGGATGTCTCATAGCTATTACAGATATACGGGCAACTGAATATAATGTCACTCGGAAAGGAGTAGTTTATATGTATAGGGCATATCAATTATTTTTACTATGCATTGTGATGCCTGTCGTTTTCTTTCATTCAGGAACAGCATCAGCCAATAATTCAATGATTGTTAGTGAACTTCTATCTGTTAAGGTAGGTGATGACACAGATGATATCAAGAATCAATTCGTGGGTGCAACAATTGACCCGTATGAGGGATTTGTTGTTGATACAAAAGGTAATATCTTCATCAGCGATACATTTAATTACCGAATACTGCTTTTTTCAAAAGAAGCAAAACTGTCTGGTTTTTATACTATTAAAAATAAATCTTCGTTTCTTCCTGAAAGCCTTTGTTTGACTGAGGATGGTAGATTATACGTTCATAACTCAGAAAAAGAGGAGATAATTGTTTTTTCACCGGACAGAAAAGCCCTGAAGTCTTATAACCCTGCCTCTGCCTTCAAATATAAATATGAACAGTACCATATACTATCACTTTCCTGCAATAAAATGATAGTTAAGGTATTGTTCTTTATTAATGATCTCAAGATAGTTACGGCCTATCTGGATGTATACGATCAGGAATTCAATTTAATTAGCAAAAAGATTTTTTATGGCAATCGGGGGGATATCTATGAGGCAATGGAAAAATCAATACATGGATTCGAGAGGCACTTTGAAGACTTATACGGTAACATATACGGCTATCCACTTGAGAGGGATTGGATAGGGAAGTCATTACCACTGAAAATGTATTCAGCTCAGGGAGTGTTACTTCGTACGATAGATGGTCCATTATTAACAAGACACACACAGTATAACGTTTACGATTATTATACGAAGAAAGTTGGTTTAGGAGAAATGAAGGGGAAAGATTTTCTGATCGTAAACTGGCATGTCACTCCGTCAGGGAGTATTTATACTCTAATAGCAAATACCGAATATGTGAAGGTTTTGAAGATAGAAGAACACTCAAGACCTGCTGATTAGCGTTCTGATAACGTGTTGTTTACACGTAGCTACTGAAATTCTCGATCTTTTAAGGAGCATTATATGAAACACATATCAAAACTTATCTCAATATTTTTTCTGATTGTAGTTTTATACGGCTGTGGTTCTTTTATGCATGGTTATACTCTAAATCAAGCCATAGGTCGTTATATGTTAGTGGATAAAGACAGCGAAAGTTTCGGCTACAAAAGAATTAAATATAGCTCTTCTTACTATGCCCCTTTGAGATATTTTGTTAAAGAAAAAGGCCTTCCTGATTTCATTTATGAAAACTCTGAAAATAGCAGACATGTCATTTTTCTGTTTTATGTTGGTCCAAACATGGCATATGAATTTGCCGAAGGTTCGTGGATCTCTGATTCTTTGTTTCAGAGGCAGCAAAGACCAATAACAGAGTATGAGATGCAATCTTATAACCATTTAGTTTATACGTCAAAATTACAAAAAGGAAGCCATGATTATGAATAGAAAAGAGATAATGGGGTTGAAAGTGGAAAACGGACGAAGGGTTCACTTCGCAGGACATTTTCAAGCCCCGACCACTGATTACTTCCCGCATATTTAATATGGCAACGATACTTCAGAAAATTGCATTATTGATCGCCGGAAAACAACCGGGGTCACCCTTGAAAAAATACTACTACCATACCGATCATCTTGAAAGCAGCACGATTATTACCGATCAAAATGGAACAAACGTTGAGGACATGTTCTATTATCCTTACGGAGAAATGAAATACCACGCCGGCTCTGTAAACGTTAAACACAAGTTCAACGGTCATGAGTATGACGGGGAGAGCGGGTTGTACTACATGGGGGCAAGATACTACGATCCCAAATTAGCACGCTTCATCAGCGCGGACACAATCGTTCCTTTGCCCTTCTATCCGCAATCTCTTAACAGATATTCATTTACGATGAATAATCCGGTTGTACTGAGGGAGCTTGATGGGCATAATTATGGCTCTTACGCAAACAGTCCATTAACGCATTCATCCAGTATATCATCGCTAAGCAGTCTTTCAGGACCAACCGGCAACACAACAGGAGGATCACTTGGCACAGGGATACACAATGCAAGCACTTCAGGTAATCATTCGGCACATACCGTTTTATTTGCAAGCTCTGCTGCGGATGCTTCCGTCACCCCGGCGACTGATTCAGGCACTGCTACAAATGGAGCGATGGAGGGAGGGGGAGGTACAGAAAGTTCAGGCTTGCAGCAGAACAATCCCATGGCAGTGAACAATCAAAATGCCGCTGTTCAGTTGCAAGTGCAGGAGCCGGCGAATGTGGAGACTCAGACTTGTGAAGGTGATGCACGTGTCCTTCAGGGTAATTCTGACTTGATTGGCAAAGAAGGCGCTTTCCCTGGCGTTAATGTCCAGGATAACTCTGCTGCCATTATACCTGAACAATTTGGTGCAACCAAGAGCGAACTTAAGCCTTATATTGATCAGATCAGCGGTGATGTTGGAGGGGAAAATCTTTTTAACGGAGTCACAGATGTGATAGGTGGTAAGTCCCCGATCCCCAATATGAATGTTCGGACTGCATTACAGCAATTAAATCCAAGTACGTTTATTATTGAGGTTGTAGGTTCTCGCGACAGGGGAGTTGTCAATATTCAGTTATCAGTACCTGGAAGTTTGCAATGTCCAACGGGTACAAAGAGAAAATAAAGATGAGGATATCTATACAAGTGTTATCTATCTTTATTGTAGGATTATTATCTTCGAGCTTAAGTTACTGTCAAGCTGAAAAAAAGACATGGCCTGTTGTAGCAAAGTTGCAAAAAAGTATCTATTTTGAAGACGCTTCTAAAGCAGAGGCAAAGATTACAATTGCCGGCATTGAGGGACAGCCGCTATATTTGATCAAGTGTCATACATGGCTATATGAGAGTGATCCTGATTTCGATTATTCCGGCGACTTTGAGTGTCGTCTAACTTCTTTGTATTCTCCAAATTACTACAGCACACTATTTACCGATAACCCGAAACAAAGTCGGGATTGGGAAAGTCGCGGCCGTTTTCTTGCGGAAGAACTGTATGGTAAGTGCGGAGATTATCCGGAATATGGCCGCAAGAGACAGTTTAGGTTGCGTGGAATGAAAATTACCCTTGCGATAAGCGACCTTAAGGTAAGAACCATTGATAATGTTGTAACAAGGCAGAGACCTCGGATAGAGACATTTCGTTTTGATATATTGGTCGAGAGTGATCCTACTGCACCGTCAGAAATAACAGCGCCGGTTCCATATGCAGAACCTCTGCGGGCGCATCCCGAAAATCCGGATGACGCATCGCGGAACTGTGAGACAGTGAAATTAAAAATAAAGGAAAACAGATGATCACGTTGCACAAGAATAGAATGTTGATATGGATGCTTTTATTATTAATCGTCAGTTTTATTGTCGGCTGCGCTTCGACAACGCCGATCCCTGCAAACATAACTTTTTTTGAACCGCCGCCTGGTATCCATCCTAAATTGTTTGCTTTTTGGGGGTTGTGGAAAGGGAAGTGGTATCAATCACAGGATGTCACATTGATTATTGAAAGGATAGACAGCAATTATGCTGAAATCATATTCAGCGTGGGTTTTATCAATGCTTCCGGTCTGGAGCCGCAGAACAGTTTTTATTATGTGAGGGGAGAGGTATTAAATGATTCGGCTATCGGATGGGGCACTGCTAACGGCAACAGATTTATCTTCGAGATGCAGGAGGGATTCAGGGAAATCAAGGGGTATTTTATTGAAGGTAAAACAGGAGCAACAATCCATGCAGATATGTTTCGCGCTGATATTGACGAATTGTCCGATGTAAAAATTCATAAATATCCTTATGTGGAATTCAGGCATCCGTTAAAGAATCCCAGAGACTTTGAACACGATAATAATTTATGCTGGAGAGAAGCCGAAAAGCAGACAGTATTATTATCATTTGATATCAGAAGATATACGATGTGGGAAAAGCTTAATCGTTGTCTGGAAGACCTTGGATGGATGCCCATAACAAATGATTCACAAACAGATATTAAGCTTTGAAATATTTAAAGGGAACAAAGGGTTCCTGCCTGACAACATAAATTCAATTTTTATATTCAGGAAAGGGGGTTATTTATGATGAACAATATTTTCAGACTGACGGCAGCTCCGATATTAATTGTATCGGCAGCAGTTATCCTGGCAGCATGCGGCGGCGGCGGCGGTGGAAGCAGCAGTGCCGATGATCAGGGCGTAAATACAAGCGGAGGCACATGGCAGCTCGTAAAAGAAGAGTGGGACTTAGATAATAATGGCACAATCGATGATGTAACTGCCTATACCTATGACGCCGCCGGGAACCGGATAAAGGCGGAATGCGACGACGGCAACAATGGAACAATTGACTGTGTCACTACCTATAGCTACGATGCCAACGGGCGTCAAATAAGG
The DNA here is from genome assembly GCA_003599505.1 of Nitrospiraceae bacterium. GTDB lineage: Bacteria > Nitrospirota > Thermodesulfovibrionia > UBA6902 > UBA6902 > SURF-23. The sequence continues at coordinate 9,914 of QZKO01000043.1, forward strand.
GAAGCAAGGGATGAGGACAATAACGGATCAATTGACTGGGCTGCTGCCTATATATACGATGCCGACGGACGCAGGGCAAAGGAAGAATGGGACCAATTTAATAATGGAACAATTGAGGAAGTTACTGTCTTTACTTATGATGTCGCGGGGAACCGGATAAAGGCGGAATGGGACAACGGGGATAACGGAACGATCGATTGGATTGCAACTTATACTTATGATTCCAACGGGTATCAAACAGGAGAAGCATGGGATGAAGGAAATAATGGAACATTGGACTGGGTTGCTGCCTATAGCTATGCCGGAGGAAAATTAACAAGAGCGGACTGGGACCAGTTTGATAACGGAACAATTGATTGGGTTATAACCTATAACTATGATCCAAACGGAAATTTGATAAAGGTGGAAATTGACCGGGATAATAATGGAATAGTTGATGGAGTCGTATATAACACGTGGGCGCAGATTTAAAGGGGAGGGGCCACATTGAACGCCTTGACAATTGGATGGTTTGAGTCGGGAAATATTACATTATTTGTTCTGATATAGAATATGTGTCGGAATATATTACATTCCAGAAAAAACCTGGTTCTTTATTCATGATAACATCTTGATAAAATGAATAATCAAATTTGATTTTCAGGGCATACGTTTTGCATACTTAAAGTAAGTAACATCCATAAATTTTTCCGCATCGGTTGTGTTCTATGGACGAAAGAAGACATTCCGGGAGAAAACCTGTCAATCTTGATGCAAAGATCATTGCTGAAGGCAGGGTATTTGACGGTTGCATCGAAAATATGTCTGAAGACGGCCTGGAATATTTTATGACTTCTTTTGTCAGCGCTTCCAGGGATTTTTTCTCTAATAAGATGATTACCATGACTTTTCAAAGTCCTTCGGGCGAAATGATCAGTTTGACTTGCGAGCTGATGTGGTTCCTGGAGACATCTCCTGCAGAGAAGGCCCTGTTCCTCGGAATGAAAATTGTAAATCCTTCAAAACCATTCAGAGAACTGGTCAAGAGCATGAATTGACGATGTAGCTATAGAGACTCGTAACATCCCCTTCTTCCCCCTTTCTCAAAGGAGAGATAACCCATTTTTTGTTATTCAATTGATATAATTAATCCATCATGGCATTTAATATTTTCAGAAAAAAAACCGACGAAGAGCCGCTGCCCCTTCCCGCCAGGGTCACCACTGACAGGGAAGAATTGTTCTGTTACGGCTTTGACGCCTCTTCAATGCAGGGGACGCCGTCCGCTGTTGTCAAACCGGTCAATACCGATGAAGTCGCGCAGGTAGTTGCGTTTGCGGACAGAAAGCAGACCCCCCTTGTTCCGCGCGGAGCCGGGACCGGAATGACAGGCGGGGCGGTGCCGTTAAAGGACGCCATCGTCCTCTCTCTGGAAGGCATGAACAGAATCCTTGAAATCGATGAAAAGAACATGATCGCTGTTGTCGAACCGGGAGTCATTAATGGCCGTCTGCAAGAGGAGCTTGAGGCAAAAGGTCTTTTTTATCCGCCTGACCCCGCGAGCATGAACTTTTGCACTCTGGGCGGCAATGTCGCGGAAAACGCAGGAGGACCCAGGGCAATAAAATACGGAGTTACAAGAGATTATGTCCTGGGACTTGAAGTAGTCCTTCCTGACGGGAGGGCGCTGATGACAGGAGGCAAGACATTCAAAAACGTTGTCGGGTATGATCTGACAAAGCTTATCGTCGGCTCTGAAGGGACTTTGTGCGTTGTAACAAAGATTATCCTGAAAATACTGCCTCTCCCCGGGGAGACGGCAACGCTGTTGTGTACTTTTTCAAAAATAAACGACGCGGCCTTAACAGTTTCCGGAATTACGTCTTCACGCATAACCCCAAGGGTCCTTGAATTTATGGACAAGGAATCGGTAAGCGCCGTTGAAAATTATGGACACTATGGTTTGCCGGCCGACGCGGAAGCGCTGCTGCTGATTGAAGTGGACGGCTCACGCGCTTCAGTGGCTGAAGAGGCCGACAGAATAGCCTTTATCTGCGCTTCAAACAACGGTAACGTCAGTGTAGCCGGAGATATTTACGCGCGAAAGCGTCTCTGGGAGGCAAGGAGGGCGATATCTCCCGCCCTGTACCGCATCAGGCCGACAAAGATAAACGAAGACATTGTTGTTCCCCGCGGAAGGGTCCCCGAGATGCTTCAGGCCCTGACGGATATCTCTGAAAAACACAAAGTGAAAATAGTGAATTTCGGGCACGCCGGAGACGGGAATATTCACGTGAATGTTATGACTGATAAAAATGACAAGGACGAATATGAAAGGGCCAAAAACTCTGTTAAAGATATTTTTGAAGCCGCCCTCAGGCTGGAAGGCGCTATATCGGGGGAGCACGGGGTGGGACTTACCAAGAAACAATATATAGGGATGGAGCTTTCAGATACAGGGATCGGGCTTATGAAGGACATTAAAAAAGCCTTTGACCCGAAGGGGATAATGAATCCGGGGAAGATGTTCCCGTAAATGTCCGCTGTTCAGGAAACCGGCATTCTCAATTGCCGCTTGCTTTGGCGCGCCAACTCTGTATTGTGAGTAACCATAATAAAAGTTATCTCCCGCTCTTCGTTCATTTTCGTAAAATACCTCATCATCTCCGCCTCTGTTTCCTCATCGAGGTCTCCTGTAGGCTCGTCAGCCAGAATAAGCTGAGGGTCATTTATAAAGGCGCGCGCGATCGCGACACGTCTCTGCTGTCCGCCCGACAACTGGGAAGGATAGGCATTGAGCTTATCGCCCAGGCCAACCAGATTCAACAGCTCGACCGCCCTTTTTTCATCTTTATCCAGGGTGTTCCTGCGCGTTCTGAAGACAACCGGCAGCAGTACATTTTCTTTAGCGGTCAGGTTCTGGAAGAGACTCGCGAACTGGAATATAAAGCCTATTTTTTCACACCTGTATTCGGAAAGCCTGTCTCCATCAAAGGAAGAAACGTCGTTGCCTTCAAACAGGACCGTTCCCGAGGACGGCTTTACAATGCCGCCGATAATCGAAAGGAGGGTTGTCTTTCCGGAACCGGAATGTCCGGTGATTGAGAGGAATTCACCCTTATCTATCTCCATAGAAACATTATGGACCGCGTTAATGCTTTCGCTGTCTATGAAATATGTTTTGGTAACATGTTCAAGGGTTATCTGTTTCACTCCGCTTCTCCTTTTATGACAAGGAGAGGCTCCAGTTTTTTTATTCGCCGTACCGGAGAGAGGGCCCCCAAAATGCATATCCCGGTCCCTGTCAAAAGACCGGAAACGCCGATTATTACACGGTCATACATGTTCAGGCCTGACGGCAGATTTTTCAGGAGCGAGAAGCTTTTCAGGAGAAGCAAAGAAAGCGAAGTGCCGAGGACGGTCCCGCAAACACTGCCGATGGTACCTATAACCAGGACTTCGGTGAAAAAGAGCCTGAGTATATGCGATTCTTTCGCGCCGATGGCGCGCATTATTCCGACTTCCCTCAGCCGCTCATTGACTATCGCGGAGAAGATCGCCCATGCAAGGAGGACCGACAGGACGGACGCCATAAGAACGGTGATTGAAAAGATCATGTTTATGTCTTTCAAGGTGCTGATAATGCCTTTGCCTATATCGCTTCTTGTGACCACATCCGCTTCGACGATTTCACCTTCTATGTTCCTTCCAACAACGTATGGGTCGTAGCCCTTTTTTACTTTTACAAATATAATTGATATCTGGTCCGGCCCAAGAGGTGTTTTGCCTTTCTGAAGTATTTCTTCAACATTTTCGTCGCTTATAAATATCGCGTTATCAAGCCCTGTTCCTGATTTCTCAAGCGCGCCGAGTATTCTGAACTTCGTGCCGAAAAGCACGGCGTCCATAAGACCCAGCCCGATATTGAGGAATGATTCGTGTCCCACGATGGCCTCGTTTTTTCCGAGCTTTCTGCCGATCGCCTTTTCCAGCCATGGTCTTACGATGAAATCAGTCTCCTGGTTGAAAGCGACGACAGTGGCTTCGGGAATATCACAGCACAACCCCTGTATAGTGGTAAGATAGGTCTGGAAGGTTACCGCCTGGACCCCTTCAATTGTCTTGACCCGGCCCGCTATATCTTTGTCCATGTAAAAGGACTTTATTTTGGACTCAAGCAGGACTTCTTCGGCGTAACCCCTGGCGCCGACAGGCACGACGATCAGGTCTGAGCCGAGCCGGTCGGACGCCCTCCTGATGCTCAAACTTATACTGCTGATAAAAGAGAACCCGAACACCAGTACCGCAACGATAAGGGTGATTGAAAAGGCGAGCACGCCTGTGCGGAATTTCTTTCGCTTTAAATTCCTGATCGCGAATGTATGGATATTGAATGGTTTCATATTAACGGGCAATAGGCAATAGGCGAGAGGCTATAGGGTAGGGTATGAAGACTCGTCCTCTTGCCTTTTACCTTTCGCCTTTTCCTCTTGCCTGTATTTACAAAAAACAGCGGGTACCCGTTAAAGGATACCCGCCTTATATTAGACTCTCTTCTGATATCCGGTTATTGAAGGTTGCCGTCAAGGCCGCAGAGGATCGCGCTTTCTTTAATCCCCATGTCGCCGTGACACGTATTACAGACCGAGACAGGCTTTCCAACGAGCTTTTTGGCGTCTATATCATAGATCTGGAGGGTGCCGTCGGTTACGGTCTTGGTGCCTTCCTCTATTTTAACAGTCACCGGCTGTCTTAATGTCAGCATGGCGTATTTGCCGTCAGGCGTGGGCATTGCGTCATGATTTTCACCGCCTGTTATCATCTCTTCATCAATGAGCTTGAGTGTCTTTGCGTCAACAAGGAAAAATCTGTCTCCGCCGGACTGCAGCAGATATTTACCGTCTTTTGTAAAGAACTGCCTGAATGTAATGGTTTTGTCAGGCTCTCCGGTGAGCGTGTTTTTTGCCAATACCTTGACCTTGCCGTTTTCAAGCTCTTTAAGGTCCAGCATGAGCACGTCTATTTTACCGGTCCCTTTTCCGTTTTCAGCGAGATTGACCGTTATTACAAAGCCTTTCATGTCCGGTGTGTTCGTACCGTGAAAGAACTTGTATCCGCCTGCCTTATAACCAAGCTCGTCAAAGAATACGCGGTGTTTGTGCGTAAAGTCCTTCTTGTCAAACACGTCGACATAGGACTCTGTAGCCATCATTATAGGCATAAAGGAATTCTTTGTCTGGCCGGAGCCGCAGTAGAGGGGGGCCGCGCTTTTTACCCTTGCGTCGACATCAAGCGCGATATCCTTGATAACGTTCCCTGTCTTCAAGTCGCTTTTACCTACATGGACCTTTTTCCCGGGGTCCAGTTTGTAGGTGGACCAGAACATCACGTTTTTATCTTCGGTGTCAATCCTCGGGTCATGAGTCGGATGGGTGGTTTTGTCGCCGATGACGACCCTGTCGAGGTTTTTCACCTTTACAGGATTTTCCGTATCATTAGGGTCGATGGTTATATCAGCTTTCGCGAAATGACCCCCCATTCCCGACACATAAGCTGTCCCCGTGTATGTCTTTTTTGCCGCATTGACTGCCTGGCTTTTGGGGCTCACTACCGTAAAGGAAAGGTAGCCTAAAAAAGCCATCGCGGTTATTACCGTCAAAACAATAAATCTGTTTTTCATTTTCTCCTCCATTTTGAGTTAAGTTTTTATATGCTCAAGAGCATTTTCTGTTGTCTTCAAAAAAAATCCGTTGCCACCTCCTGTTTTTCATATTTTATTACAAACGCATTTACAAAATCTTTCTAATGATGCATATGCTTATGCGTGTCAACGCCCTTAACTGTGACATTTATCTGTTTTTCCCCTGATTTTTCAAACAGCAAAAGGATTTTAAATTCAGAGCCTTCCTTTATATCTTCCGGCATGTGGAATATCATTATATGAAGACTCCCCGGTTTCAGTTTTACTGCGCCGCCTGAAGGAATTTGTACTTTCTCTATCTTTACCATCTTGCCGTTCTTTGTATCATGGATCTCGACGATCGCATCGGGCAAATCCGCCTTCGCCCCTATTAAGTTGTCTGCCGATTCCCCTCTGTTGGAAATATCCATAAAAACCGAGGCGCTCCCTATGATTACCGGGGACAGTCTGGCTTCCTGGGCTTCAATGTTTATAAGCGGGGACCTTTGTGACGTGCCCATGCCTTTTGCCGCGCCGCTCAGCAGGGCAATAAAAAACAGTACGCTTAATATCTTTGTTGCCGACTGTTTAAGTCTTATTAAATATATATCTGTTTTCATGAAAGGCGGATATGATAATTATAATTACCAATCTTAATAAAGAATCCGGGTTTTAGCAATTTTAAATTTTTAACAATTATATTTGTTTTTTTAATCCGGTCCTTCACTGAATATGTTCCCCTGAATATGTTCCCCTTTAAATTTTATCATCTCTTAAGTTAAAATAACGGGCATCTGAAATTATAACTACAGGAGAGTGTTGGATATGAAACTTATTTTAAAAGATGATGTTAAAGGCCTCGGCGCGATGGGCAGTGTTGTGGACGTCGCCAACGGCTACGGAAGGAATTATCTGATCCCGAGGAACCTGGCTGTGGAAGCGAACCCGAAAAACCTGAAGCAGTTTGAGCACGAGAAAAATATTATCCTCACCAGGGCCAAAAAAGTACGGAAGTCGGCGGACGACCTGGCGCAGCGGGTCTCGGCCATTACTTTAAGCATAGAAGCACAGAGCGGTGAAGAAGACAAGTTGTTCGGCTCTGTAACTTCAATGGATATCGCTGAGGCCCTTTCAAAACAGGGCGTAGAGATCGATAAGCGCAAGATCGTCCTTGAAGAGCCTATCAAGAGACTCGGGACCTACAGTGTAGCGGTCAGACTTCATCAGAATGTTTCGGCAAACGTGACCGTGGAGGTCAAAAAAGCCTCTTCTGAAGCGGAAGCATAGGAGTTTTAACAGTGCTTGAACGTGTCCGCAACGACAGCGGGCTTGCCGGCGGTTCCAAACTGCCCGCAGCCGACCTCGACCGTCTGCCCCCCCAGAATATAGAAGCGGAACAGTCTGTCCTCGGGTCCGTCCTGCTCGAAAACGAGGCCATAGCCGCTGCGATTGAACACCTGACCCCGAATGATTTTTACAGGGACGCCCACAAAAAAATCTTTGTCGCAATGCTTGAGCTTTATGAAAAGAACGAACCGATTGATCTCATAACCCTCACAGAGCAGCTCGGGAAAAAAGAACAGCTTGAGGGAATAGGCGGCGCCTCATATCTAAGCTCAATAGTGAACCTGGTGCCCACATCCGCGAATATCAGGTACCACGCGAAGATCGTTAAGGAAAAAGCCATCCTGAGAAACCTTATAACGACCTCTACCGAGATAATAACATCCTGTTACGATACCGACGAGGACGTCCATGAGCTCCTGGACAAGGCTGAATCAAAGATATTCAACATCTCCGAAAAGATGGTGAGGAGCTCATACGTCCACATAAAGAACGTACTAAAGGACACTATTGAAAAAGTCGACAGGCTGTTTAACAAGAAAGAGCTGATAACGGGACTTCCCACGGGGTTCGTGGACCTTGATGAAGCGACGACTGGCTTTCATCCCGGAGACCTGATAGTAATCGGCGCAAGACCGGGCATGGGCAAGACGGCTTTTTGCCTGAATATTGTCACGCATGTCGGCCTGGAAGTAAAGGCGCCGATAGCAGTTTTCAGCCTTGAAATGACAAAAGACCAGATCGTTCTGAGAATGCTCTGCGCGGAAGCTGAAGTCGATTCAAAGGCGGTGCGGGCCGGGTATCACAGCAAGGAAGATTACAGGAAGCTTGTAAACGCCGCGGGCCGGCTGGCCGAAGCCCCCATATATATTGACGATACGTTCAATTCGATCCTCGATATCAGGGCGAAGTCAAGGCGCCTGAAAGCGGAGCACGGGCTGGGGCTTATCGTAGTCGATTACCTTCAGCTCATGAGCGGCGTAAACACATTTATGGCAAGGGAACAGGTGATCTCGGATATATCACGCTCATTAAAGGCCCTTGCAAAGGACCTCGAAGTGCCTGTGATCGTCATCAGCCAGCTTAACAGAAGCTGCGAGCTGAGGGGAGAAGACAAGCATCCGATCCTCGCGGACTTAAGGGAATCCGGCGCGATAGAACAGGACGCCGATACGATACTCTTTCTTTACAGGGGCGGTTATTACAAGAAGAAAGACGGCGAAGAAGGCGTAGATGACGGCGCTGCGGACCTGGACATTGCAAAACAGAGAAACGGGCCTACCAAGAGGATAAAGCTTACATACATCGGCAAGTATACCAGGTTTAAAAATTATTCGGATATAATGGAGTATTAGTTTCCGCCATGAAACGCAAGCCGGCAGTTTCCGGTCAATTCTACCCTTCATCTCCATCAAAACTCACCGAACAGGTCAGGGGGTTTATTCAGGAAACCGCAGTAAAAGACAGCGTAATAGGCATTGTTTCACCTCATGCCGGGCTTATGTACTCAGGAGCGGTAGCCGGGGCGGTTTTTTCGAGGATAAAGTTTCCTCACACTTTTATTCTTGTCGGCCCGAACCATACAGGTTTGGGAAGCCCGGTTTCCATAATGTCATCCGGCGAATGGCAGATGCCCACAGGTGAATTGAAAATTGACAGCGATATAGCGGAAAAAATAATCAAGCGCAGCTGCGTCATGGAAGAAGATGCCCGGGCCCATACAGCGGAGCATTCGATCGAGGTACAACTGCCGTTCATCCTTTATTATTCATCTGATGTCAGGATTGTCCCGATTGTCATGATGGGCGAATCGCTGGAGACTTGCAGAGAAGTAGGCGGGACGCTCGCCGATGTTATTAAAGAGGCTGAATATCCCGTCACTATAGTCGCAAGCTCAGACATGAGCCATTATGTAAGTGATCCGGCTGCGCGGTCAAAAGACAAAAAGGCAACTGACATGGTTTTGGCTCTGGACCCTGAAGGGCTTTACAGCGCCGTCGGAAAAGAGGGTATTACCATGTGCGGTTTCATGCCTGTAACCACCATGCTTTTTGCGGCGCGGAAGTTAGGGGCGCAAAAAGCCGAGCTTGTTAAATATATGACTTCGGGAGAAGTCAGCGGCGATTATGACTATGTAGTCGGATACGCGGGGATGATAATCAGGTAACTATTTATCATTGCTTGGATTTAAAGCTTCCGTTATTGTTATAATTGGAACCAATGATTTTCGCTGTTTAATCCCCATTAGATGGCAATAAATTTCAAGGAGCAATAAATGAAAAAACTGGATGTCGTGGAACCGGTCAAGCTGTCGCTTGATTCAAAATTCAAATTCAAGTGTCATAAAGGGATAAAATGTTTTACCAGATGCTGCAGCAACATAGATATTCTTCTGACCCCATATGACGTGTCCCGCCTGAAAAACAGGCTCGGGTTGTCTTCGGAAGAATTCATAGATAAATATGTCCTGATGAAAGTTGACGAAAAATCCTCACACCCGTACGCGATACTCAGGATGAATGAGGACAGTGAAAGACGCTGTCCTTTTGTTACCCCGGAGGGATGCACTGTATATACCGACCGTCCTGCCAACTGCCGCTACTATCCTATCGGGCAGGGGACCTTGAGAAAGCAGGGGAAAGACGGACCGTATGAGGAAGAATTTTATTTTTTTATAAGAGAGCCCCACTGTTACGGATACCACGAGAAGAAGCAATGGACTATAGCGTCATGGCGGGAAGACCAGGAAGTCGATTTATATGACAGGGTAAACAGGGAGTGGAAGACTGTCCAGTTAAGAAGAAACCTTCCGGGTCATCCTGAGCTTGGTGAGAAGAAACAGTTCCAGTTTTTCATGGCGAGCTATGACCTGGACCGGTTCAGGAGGTTTATTTTCGAGAGCGACTTCCTGAACGTGTTTGACATTGATAAAGAGACTGTCGAAAAGATCAGGACCGATGAAGTGGAGCTTATTAAATTCGGCGCCGACTATATTAAATATATAATGATGCTTGAACAGACACTGAAGGTCAAAGATGAAGCGCTGAAGGAGAGGGAAGATAAAAAAAAGGAGGAATAATTTATGGATTGGGGAATGAAGAACCGCTTATCGCAGGTTATTCAGACGGACGGACACTGTTTTTTCATGCCGATAGACCACGGATATTTCCAGGGGCCGACAAGCTGCCTGGAAAGACCGGGTGAGACCATTAAGCCGCTACTGCCTTACGCGGACGCGCTTTTTGTCACAAGGGGCGTGCTGCGCAGCGCCATAGACCCTGTAAAAAGCAAGCCGGTCATCCTCAGGGTGTCCGGCGGCACCAGCATGGTCGGGGAGGACCTTGCCAATGAAGGACTGACCACCTCGATCCGGGAGATTCTGCGGTTAAATGTAGCGGCGGTGGGCATGTCTGTTTTTATAGGCACCAAGTATGAAAAAGAAACCCTTTTGAATCTTGCAAGGCTTGTCAATGAGTGTGAAGACTACGGCATACCTGTAATGGCGGTCACCGCGGTGGGAAGAGAACTTGAAAAGAGAGACGCGCGTTATCTCGCTTTATGCTGCAGGATAGCCGCCGAACTGGGCGCGAGGGTGGTAAAGACTTACTGGTGCGAAAATTTCGAAAAGGTCACAAACGGCTGTCCCGTGCCGGTTGTTATGGCAGGCGGACCCAGGTGTGAAACTGACCTTGAAGTCATGGAATTTGTTTACGACGGCATACAAAAAGGGGCGATTGGCATAAATCTCGGCAGGAATGTCTGGCAGAATAAATATCCCGTTGCCATGATGAAGGCGCTGCATTCGATTATCCATAAAAAAGCTACCGCGAAAGAAGCGCATGAATTGTTTAAAGAGGAGAAGAATAAGGCCAGGAAGTGAATTTGTTTCGGGTTTCGAATTTCGATATTCGGATTTCAAGGCATTAACCATGCGTGTATTAATGTACTACAACAACAGGGATGTGCGGGTTGAAGAAATGCCTGTCCCCCGGATAGGTCCCGGAGAGCTCCTGGTTAAAGTCCGCGCGAGCGGCATATGCGGGAGCGACGTTATGGAATGGTACAGGCTTAAGAAGGCCCCGCGTGTTCTGGGGCATGAAATCACCGGCGAGATTGTTGAAGCCGGGGAAGGCGCCGGGGATTATAAAAAAGGGGACCGGGTCTTTGTCTCGCATCATGTGCCGTGCAATAAATGTTACTACTGCCTGAACGGTTCTCACACAGCCTGTGACACATTGCATAAAACGAATTATGATCCCGGAGGGTTTGCCGAATATATCCGCGTCCCGCAGATAAACGTCGACCGCGGCGTGTATATCCTGCCGGATGAAATGTCTTACGAAGAAGGCACGTTCATTGAGCCCCTGGCATGCGTGGTCCGCGGGCAGAGACTGGCGCGGTTGAAACCGGGTCAGACTGTTCTGGTGATAGGCAGCGGCATTTCAGGGCTTATCCATATCGCGCTTGCGCGGGCCCTGGGAGCCGGACGCGTTATCGCCGCGGACATCACCGAATATCGTCTGGACGCGGCAAAACGTTTCGGCGCCGACGCCGTTATAAACGCGACTCATGATGTCCGGAAACGGCTTCTCGATCTTAATGACAACAGACTTGCCGACCTTGTAATCGTCTGCGCAGGGGCGCTGCCGGCATCGACAACGGCTTTGAGCTGCATCGACCATGGGGGTACGGGGTTGTTTTTCGCCGTGCCCGGGCCTGAAATCAAGGTCCCTGTCCCAATGAACGATATGTGGAGAAATGAAATAACCCTGAGGACCTCTTACGGCGCAAGTCCGGTTGATATCGCGACAGCGATGGACCTGATGAGAAACCGCAGGGTCGTCATGGAGGACATGATTACTCATCGCCTTACTTTTGATGAAGGGTTGCTGGGGTTTCAACTTGTATCTGAGGCGAGAGAGTCGATAAAGGTAATCTTTGAACCGCAGAGGAGGTAGAGCATGCCGTTACTTGTTGTAGGCTCCGTTGCATTCGATTCGGTAAAAACTCCGTTTGGCGAGGTTGACGAGGTGCTGGGAGGTTCTGCCACGTATTTTTCAACCGCCGCAAGTTATTTTACAAACGTTTCCGTTGTCGCGGTTGTCGGCACTGATTTCCCTGATAAGCATTTAATGTTCCTCAAGAGCCGCAGGATCGACATTGAGGGCATTAAAAGAATGGAGGGGAAGACTTTCAGATGGAAAGGGGAATACGGCTTTGAACTGAACGAAGCGCGCACGCTTGACACTCAATTGAATGTCTTTCAGTCCTTCAAACCGGAGCTTCCTGAAAAATACAGGGACAAAAAGATTGTCTTTCTCGCGAATATCGACCCGGATTTACAGAGGGAGGTGCTCGCGCAGGTAAAGGAGCCCGCGCTTGTCGCCTGTGATACGATGAATTTCTGGATAGGCGGCAAAAAGGATTCGCTCTTGAAAACACTTAAGCTTGTCGACATCCTCCTTATTAACGACGGAGAGGCAAGGGAGCTTTCCGGGGAGCCGAACCTTATCAAGGCGGCTGACCGCATACTGTCATGCGGCCCCGGGACTCTTATCATAAAGAGGGGAGAATACGGGGCGCTCATGTTCAGCGGCGATAAGGTATTCGCCGCCCCGGCATTTCCACTGGAATCCGTTTTTGATCCTACAGGCGCGGGAGACTGTTTTGCGGGCGGGTTTATGGGTTATCTCGCGAATACCATGAATTTTGAAGAGGCGAATATCCGGAAAGCGATAATCTTCGGGAGCGTGATGGCGTCTTTCAATGTCGAGGCCTTCAGCCTTGACAGAATTAAAAGCCTCGATTATGCTGAGATTGAGAACCGGTACAGGGAGTTCAAGAAATTAACACAC
>QZKO01000080.1 GCA_003599505.1 Nitrospiraceae bacterium
ATGTCACGGGCCGCGGCGAACACGCCCTGGAGCCTGCCCTTTGCATCGCGGAAGGTCGAGGCGTTATAGGAAACGACCGTCATCTGGCCGGTCTTTGAGCGCGCCGTCAATTCATAGTTGGTGACCTTGCCTTCGCGCAAGACCAGCTTGATGCCTTCTTCGGCGCGTTGGGGGTCGGTGAAATAATTCTTGAAAGGAGAGCCGATAAGCTCGTCCCGCGTATACCCGGTCAGTGTCACCATCTGTTTATTAACGTCCGAGATTATGCCCAGCGGGTCGGTGGTCATCAGGGCGTCAATGTTTGATTCGATAAGTGAACGTGTGTAGAACTGGGTGGATTTTAACTGCTCGGTCAGGCGGATTTCATCGGAGATGTCTTTTGAGATGAGGAGGTAACCGATGGCCCGGCCCAATGAATCGCGGCGTGGGGTGATAACGACGCGCGCCGTGAAAAGCTCGCCGTTTTTGCGGCGGCGGTTGATCGTGCCCTCCCACTTGCCGTTGTGCAGGGCGGCCTCGAGGATTTCCCTCGGCTTGTTGGCTGCAACGTCTTCGTCCGTATGCAGGATGGAGGAGTTCTGCCTCCCGACAACTTCCTCAGGCTCATAGCCGTAGAGACGCCGCGCGCCCTCATTCCACAGCAGTATCTTGCCGTCAAGGTCTTTACCTATGACCGAATACTCGGTGGATGATTCAAGGATGTTCGTGATGAAGTCCACCGCCTCCTGTGCATTGCTCACGATGGCGCTGTCAAAGAGCTTCGCCTTCCGCATCTCCTCGCTGAAGCGCTGCTCCCTGGATACGTCCTTGGAGATCAGGAGAAAGCCTATCGGCTGCCCCGAATCGTCACGCCGGGGCGTAATGACGACACGCGCGGTGAATATCTCGCCGTTTTTGCGGCGGCGGTTGATCGTGCCTTCCCACTTGCCCTCGCGCATGGCCGCGTCCATGATCTGGCGGGGCCTGCCCGCCTTGACGTCATCCTCCGTATGAAGGATGGAGGAATTGGCCTTGCTCACCACTTCTTCGGGATCATAGCCGTAAATCCGGCGCGCGCCCTCGTTCCACAGCAGGATTTTCCCCTCGAGGTCTTTGCCTATGATGGAATACTCTGTTGAGGATTGAAGGAGGTTCGCCATGAAGTCCATGGCATCGCGGGTTTGCTTAAGCTCTTCGGAGCTGAACAGCTTGGTGGCCTTGGAGTTCTTAACAGCCTTTTTGTCCATTTACGTTCCTCCGTTACTATTTATTAAAAAATATTAAACCGCTTTTTTCCCCCTTTGCGCCCTTCGCGCCTTTACGGTGAAATTTTTTTCTTTTTAAAAGAAATTTGTTACAGCAAGAAACTATTAAAATCCGGAAGTTCCCTCATCTGTCTGATGAAGGCAAACAAAATAATAATACCAGATATGCTGCGCTTGTCAAGTGGCCTGTCCCCCTTTGACAGGACCCAACAAATACACCGTCAAAAGTTTTTCTTGCAAATTAGAAATATAATTTCTAAAATGTAAATATATGAAAAAAATAAAACGCCTGTTGTCCGGCAAGCTCTCAAAATACCTCCGGCTTTTCCCCGTTGTTGCCGTCATCGGTCCCCGGCAGGCGGGCAAGACGACTTTTGCAAAAATGGAATTGCCCGACTGGAAGTACTTTGACCTGGAAAAGCCGTCGGATTTCGGGAGGATATCGGCGGACAGGGAATTTTTCCTCAAACAGTATGGAGATAAATGCATCATAGATGAGGCCCAGTTGTTGCCGGACCTGTTCCCGGCCTTAAGAAATTTCATTGATGAGGACAGGACGAAAAAAGGCCGCATAGTTTTGTTGGGCTCGGTAAATCCGGCGCTTATAAAAAATATTTCCGAAAGCCTTGCCGGCAGGATAGGCTTCATTGAGCTCAGCGCATTTCACTTTGCGGAGGCAAGCCCGCTCCGCCGGACCGCTTTAGAAGAATTCTGGCTGCGCGGCGGCTATCCTGAGCCGCTCCTGTGGGAGCCGGACGAGCATTCAGCCTGGATGGAGCAATATGTCAAGACCTTTGTGGAGAGAGACGTCCTGAGGATATTAAAGACCTCCCTTTCATCCCAAAGGCAGATCCAGTTGCTGACCATGTTTGCGCACAGTCACGGAAAACTCTGGAACGCCTCACAGATTGCTTCCGCCTTCGGGATCAGCTATCACACGATAAACCACTATATCGATCTGATGGAAAATTATTTTTTGATTAGGAAGCTTGCCCCGTATCATCAAAATGTAGGCAAGCGGCTGGTGAAGAGCAATAAGTTATATTTCAGGGACACGGGACTGCTCCATTTTCTCCTGCACATTTCAAACCGGGAGGCCTTAAGGACGTCCCCTTATCGCGGGTTCAGCTTTGAAGGGTTTATCATAGAGCAATTAATTCAAAAATACGTAAGGGATGCTATGGACCCGGTCGGATTCTATTTTTACAGGAACTCTCAGGGTGATGAGATCGACCTGCTTGTCCAGGACGGCAACCGCCTGATCGCTTACGAGATCAAGACATCCACCGCCATTGTGCCGGGAGAACTGAAAGGCTTTCAGCGGGCGCTGGAGCAATTGCAAATGGAAAAGGGGATTGTAATATACTTCGGGAAAGAAGATTTCCTGCTAAATCCTCTGATCGAGGTGCGGTCTGCAGAGGGTCTGCTGGGCGAGACATAATGCATTTTACCTCATCGTCATTAAAATCCCTCCTAACCTCCCTTTGCCAAAGGGAGGGACTAAGAAGGCCTTTTCACCGGTATCGTAAAATAAAACGTCGCCCCCTTGCCGGCTTCCGATTCCACCCAGATG
Organism: Nitrospiraceae bacterium; assembly: GCA_003599505.1. Classification (GTDB taxonomy): domain Bacteria; phylum Nitrospirota; class Thermodesulfovibrionia; order UBA6902; family UBA6902; genus SURF-23. The sequence goes on from QZKO01000080.1 coordinate 2,818, forward strand.
CGGCCGCCGTGGCGCTCGACTATCTTTTTGCAGATCGACAGGCCGATTCCCGTGCCGGGATATTGCTCCTTTGTATGGAGGCGCTGGAATATGAGGAATATCTTGTCGAAGAACTTTGGGTCGATACCTATGCCGTTGTCGCTGACCTTGATGATCCATTCGTTGTCTTTTAATTCTGAGGAGACATTAATACGTGGCGCCTCATTGCCCCGGAACTTTATCGCATTGCCGATGAGGTTCTGGAACAACTGCACCATCTGCGTCTCGTCCGCGTATAGGCCCGGCAGATTGCCGCAGGTTATCTGCGCTCCGCTTTCTTCAAACGGCTTTTTGAGATTTGAGATCGCGCTCCTCAGAGAGATATTCAAATCGGTCAATTCAAAGGGCTTGCCTTTTGACCCCACCCGTGAATACATGAGCAGGTCATTCAGCAGTGCCTTCATGTGGACCGCGCCTTCAGCCGCATAATCAATAAATTCGCCCGCGTCTTTATCGAGCTTGTCCCTGTAACGCTTGCTGATGATGTCCAGGTAGCTTGTGACCATACGCAGCGGCTCCAGCAGGTCGTGCGATGCGATATAGGCGAATTGCTCAAGCTCGGTGTTTGATATCTTTAACGCTTCAAGCAAGCGCCCCCGCTCCTCTTCCGCCTTCTTTCGCTCGGTTATGTCAATGCCATAGTGCAGATAAACATCATCCTTTACCGGAATCCAATAGGTGTCCCATAATCTCCCGAAGGCCTTTACCTCGCAGTTGGCGGGCTTATCAGACGCTGTCGTTTCATCTGCAAGACAAAAACTGCACTTGATCCCCGGGGGGCAGCAACCGCCATAGTGCTCTTTCAGATAAAGTTTTGCCTCATCCGAGATATACTCCGAGTGGCCGAAGGACTGCCAGCAAAACTCCCCGACCAGGGCGCCTGCCTCACGGGCGATTTTATTGGCGGCCAGGATTGTCCGGTCCCGCCGTATCAGCATGGTCGGATACGGGATGCTGTCAAGGAGCAATTCAATTAATTGCTTGCTCTCATGCAAGGCCGCTTCCGCCTTTTTGCGCCTTGTAATATTAATGAGCATACCTGAAAGGGCGTCCCCTTCGAGGGTAGCGCTTAGCAATACGTTTATGGTACTGCCGGTCTTTGTCAATAATTCAACCTCAAAACTGTCGACCGACCCTTTCTCTCTGAGTATTTCAATCAATCTTGACCTGTCTTCCGGGTCCCTGTGCCTTGACAACGCGCCGGTTGACATAAGCTCCCGGGGCGAATCATATTCGAGCATCTTTGCCAGTGCGTTGTTTACAAAAAGGATGTCGCCACTGACAGTTGATTTGTATACCCCGACAAGGGCGTTGTCTACAAGCGTCCTGTAGCTGTGCTCCGATTCGGTCAATGCCTCTCTTATCTGCCGGAGCGCCGTAATATCGCTGACCGCCGTCATGCAGACTGCGCTGCCGTCACTCTTTCCCACTGGAAGGCTTTGCATCTGCGCATAAAACTCTTCGCCGCTTTTTCTCTTGAGCCTGAGCTCGCAGGTCTGCAGGGTCTTTGCTTCAAAGACCCTGCCGCGGTGCAAAAAGAAAGCGTCCTGATCGTCCTTGTGAATGAAGGAAGCGAAGGGTTTCCTTATCAGTAAATGCCGCTCTACGCCAAGCTGTCCTGCGCCGGGAAGGTTTGCCTCAATGATCAGGCCGTTTTTGTCGAATGTAAAATAACCGACGGGCGCAAAGTCATACAGGTCGGAATACCTTGCGCGGGACTCTTCAAGCTCGGTCTGGGATTTCCGGAGCTCCTCGTTCTGCATCTCAAGCTCGACCTGGTGGACGCGCAGCTCGTGAATGAGCCGCTGCGGGTCGCTTTCATGCAGGTCGTCAAGCTTGTCAAAGCGCTTTTTCAGCCGGGCCTCGGCCTGCCTGCGAAGGTCTGCGGGGTTGGCTTTTTTCATAAAATATATTGTACCACAGTGTTGTTTCTAAGCTCCCCTCCTTAGTCAAGGAGGGGTCAGGGGTGGTTTGTTATTCTTGGTTAGGCAGGAGATTAAGAGGAAGTTTTTTTAATTACCACCCCGACCTGCGGCCACCCCTGCTAAAACAGTAGGGGAGCTACAGCTACCCCTACTTTTCCGTCACATCCTCTATCGCAAGCAGGACCATCTGCGTCCCGGACTTTTTATTGAAAATCCTGCGGGCATTCAGGAGCATGACCTTCGGCCCGATCTCCGGAAAATCGTGCCTCACCCCGAAATCTTCTACAGTGGAATTTTCCGGGAGAATTTCGTTCAGGAGCTTTCTCAGCTCCGGGATGTCCCACTGGTGATTGCCGAGGTCATAGATAATCCTGTTCACGGTGTCCTCGGGCCTGACGTGAAACATCCTGTAAAAGGAGCGGTTCGCGGACATTACCCGCTGCTCCGCATCAAGGACGATAAGCGGTTCCCTCACTGTCTCCACGATGCTTTCAGCAAAGGCGCGCGCCTCTTCAGCCTCCGCCTCTTTCTTTTTGACCACGGTGATATTTGAAAAGGTAAGGACCACGCCGTCAATCACGTTTTCGAGGGTCCTGTACGGCAGGATATTCATGGAGAACCATTCTCCGTCCCGGGTCTGTATCACAGTCTCTTTTCTGATTAATGTTCTGAGCACTTCATTGGCGTCATCATTGACGCCCGCATAAACGATCTTTGATGTGATATCGCTGATGGGACGGCCCACGTCCGTTTGTATGAGGTTGAAGATGTTTGTCAGGGACGGCGTGAAGCGCTTGATGCAGAGGTCCCTGTCTAAAAATATAGTCCCGATCTCGGTGCCCGCCAGGAGGTTGCTGAGGTCGTCATTGGCGCGCTTCAGCTCATTGAGCTTGTCCTGGAGCTCAGCGTTTATCGTTTCCAGCTCTTCATTGGTGGACTGCATCTCTTCCTTGGACGTCTCAAGCTCCTCGTTGGAGCTTTGCAGCTCTTCATTGGTGGACTGTAATTCTTCGTTGGTCGACTTGAGCTCTTCGTTGGAGGTCTCAAGCTCTTCAATCGTGGTCTGCAGGTATTCCCTTACGGATTTCAATTCCTGCTCAAGTGCGGTGAAGCGCGGGTCTTCCGCGCCCGCGTGTTTCCGCCCCTTTCCGGCGGTGGTCTTCCGGTGGGTCTTTTCAGCGTCGAATATGACCATTGTCATGCCGCCCATTGACGCGTTCTCTTTAAGCGGCATGACTACGATGTCCACGTTAAGAAGCCCGCCGTCATCTTTTATCTGCAAGCCTTCGGTGACGACGGTCTTTTTCTGCTTGAGCGCCTTATGGAGCGCTATGCTCAGTTGATAGCGCAGGTCCTCGCGGGCCATTTTCAGGATACTGAAGCTCGGCTCTCCGGCAGGCGGCGTCAGGAACCTCTCCGTGCTGCCGAAGAAATAGAGTATCTCGTATTTATTATTGATTAAAACGCTCGAGGGGGAATATTTCTCAAGGATGATCTTTTCAGCCATTTGACGGATTTCAGACTCTCTCAGGACCTTCTTGTCGGTCCTCTCCATCCCGGCAAGAGGATAGGCGTAAGGCATGGCAGGATATTCGGCGGCCCTTTCCGGTAAGTCCCCTTTGCGCTGAAAGATCTTCCACTTCGGATCTCCGGATGAAAAAAGGTCCGAGAACCCGCCGACGGACTCGGACGTGCCGAGGAACAGGAAGCCGCCCCTGTTTAACGAATAATGAAATATGGGCAATATCTTTTTCTGAAGGACCTGGTCCATGTAGATCATCACATTGCGGCAACTGACCAGGTCCAGCTTTGAAAACGGCGGGTCTTTGGTGAGGTCATGGACTGCAAAGACCACCATGTCCCGGATCTGTTTGTTTATCTTATATACGCTGTCTTCTTTAATGAAAAATCTTTCCAGCCGCCCGGCTGATACGTCAGCCGCAATGCTCTCGGGATAAACGCCTGAGCGGGCGCTTTCAACGGCTTCAGCATCGATATCAGTCGCAAATATCTGGATTTTGAAATGCTTCTTCAGCCGCTCCATGGCTTCAAGGAACATTATCGCAAGGGAATAGGCCTCCTCGCCGGTGGCGCACCCGGTCGTCCATATGCGCAGGGGCGCCTTCGTCGTCCTGTTTTCAAGCAGGGACGGCAGGGCCTTTTTTTCAAGGGCCTCAAAGGCCGCGGGGTCCCTGAAAAAATTCGTTACGCCGATAAGCATGTCCCTGTCGAGGGCCTTCACTTCCTCGGTGTTCTGCTGAAGGTAACGGAGATATTTTCCAATGGTCTCAATCTGGTGCACCGCCATGCGCCGCTCGATCCTGCGGCGGATGGTATTATGCTTGTAATTGGAAAAATCATGGCCCGTCTCCGAACGGACCAGAAAGAATATTTTATTTAACGTATTAATTAAATCCTGCCGGGGCGTAAGGTCTGTCTCCCGGCTTTTGATATAAGGGTGTTTCGCATATTTCAGCAATTCACCCGGCATCTTTTCGACAGGGAGGACAAAATCGACAAGCCCCGTGCTTATGGCGCTTCTCGGCATGCCGTCGTACTTGGCCTGTATTGCGTCCTGGACCATAGTCATCCCGCCTTCACCCTTTATCGCCTTTAACCCCAATGTGCCGTCCGTGCCTGTCCCTGAAAGGACGATGCAGATCGCTTTATCTCCCATTTCATCCGCAAGAGAGCGGAAAAAGAAATCAATGGGCAGCCTGACATGTTGGGACTCCTGCGGGCTTATCAGGTGGAAGACCTGATTCATAACCGCGACGTCCCGGTCCGGCGGATTGAGATACATGCAGTTGGGCTCGACCTTCATCCCGTCTTCCACCACGAATATCCTCATGGAAGTGTGTTTCTTCAAAAGCTCGGGCATGATGCTTTTATGCTTCGGGGCCAAATGCTGGATAACGACAAAGGCGATGTTGGTGTCCTGCGGCATATTGCCGAAGAACCCCTCGATGGCCTCAAGGCCGCCCGCGGACGCGCCGATGCCGACGATGGGGAATTCGGCGAGCGATTCTTTTTTCTCCGGCTGTTTTCCTGTAAGCTGCGGGCCGGGTTTGTTTACGCGTTTCCGCGAGCCGGTTTTTTTCTGAGATGACTGCGGAGTTTTTGTGCCCTTTTTCTTTTTAGTCATGGCGATGGAATCGTTTTTTCTCAGTTTGAAAGCCTGACCTTGTTAAAGCTTAAACAAGCATGCCGGCAATGTCAACTGTCCCCGATTGACAACGTCATATCCGGGCGAGGCAGCGCCGGAATACTCCACATAACTGAAGGGATACCCCAACAAATAAGTAGACGAAATGAGGCATATAATGTAAGATATTGTAGGCATGGATTATGGGTTCACTGAATATTTCGAAAAAGAAGTGTTAAGGAAGCGTCCATATCTGAAGAAAGAATGGTGCATGCGGGTAATCGAAAAACCGCTGAAAGTCGAGCCTCAGGAACATAACCGTTTTCGGTTTTGGGGACTGATTAGTGAACTCGAAGGCCGTGTGCTTCGGGTTATCACACTCGAAGACAAGAAAACAATTCACAATGCTTTTCCGGACAGGAGGTATAAGCCATGAAGCTGAATTATTACCCGGAGACAGATTCTCTTTATATAGACCTCTCTGAGAAAACGAGCGTAGAAAGCAGAGAGATATCCGAAGGTGTTGTGCTTGATTATGACGAAGCTGGAAACCTGGTGGGAATCGACATTGATAATGCTAGCAAAAAAGTCCAGCTTAAAGAATTGATCCTCAGCAGGCTCCCCTCGGACGTCCATACTATCGCAGCCTGAATCGTTTTAACACCTTAAAAGGAGATCCAGAATGAGAACTGAATATTCAGTCAGTCCGGACGGCGTTAAATTCCCCTTACCGAAACCGGAAGCCTACAGGAAAGAATTTAACCGCGTAAAAAAGGAAGTCGAAAAGCAGAAAAAACTGGGGCGCGAGATTGTTGTAGTTATGGGGGTCGGGTTTGTCGGGGTCGCGATGGCGGCTGTTGTCGCGGACAGCGTGGACAAGAAGGAGAAACCGGCCAAATTCGTTATAGGCATGCAGAGGCCGAGCCTGAGGAGTTACTGGAAGATCCCGGTGCTCAACAAAGGCATCTCCCCCGTGGTGTCCGAGGACAAAGAGCTTGAGCCGATGATAAAGAGATGCGTGCTCGACAAAAAGACGCTTACGGCGACCTTTACATATGACGCTCTCTCTCTTGCCGACGTGGTTGTCGTCGATATCCAGTGTGACTATCAGAAGGAATCTCTCGGAAATATCCGCAACGGACACGCCGACATGTCCCCCCTCGAAGCGTCCCTGGGGATAATGGCCGAACATATTTCGCCTGACGCCCTTGTCCTGATAGAAACAACAGTCGCCCCGGGGACCACGGAGCAGATAGCGTATCCGATCATAAAAAAGGCGTTTGCGCGCAGGGGCATCAAGAGCGACCCCCTGCTGGCCCACAGTTTTGAAAGGGTCATGCCCGGCAAAAACTATGTCTCGAGCATCCGCGATTTCTGGCGCGTGTGCAGCGGCATAAACAAAAAGGCCCGGGAACGGGTCGTAACGTTCCTGGACGGAGTAATCAACACAAAAGACTACCCCCTTACCGTGCTTGATAAACCCATTGAGTCGGAAACCGCGAAGATAGTCGAAAACAGTTTCCGGGCGACAATACTCGCTTTCATGGACGAATGGAGTCTGTTTTCAGAGCGCAACGGCGTGGACCTTTTAAAAGTCATCAACTCGATCAAGGTCCGTCCGACCCACAGCAACATCATCTTCCCGGGTCCCGGCATCGGCGGCTACTGCCTGCCCAAAGACGGCGGGCTGGGGGTCTGGGCATACAGGCACATACACGGTTTTGAAGACGATATATTCAAAATAACCCCTCTCGCCGTCAATATCAACGACACCCGCTCCCTTCACGTCGCCCAGCTCACGAGAGACGCTCTGAGGAACATGAACAGGCCGATAGCGGCTGCCGACATCCTGGTCCTCGGCGCCTCATACAGGGAAGATGTAGGCGACACCAGGTACAGCGGCTCCGAGCTGATCGTAAGGAGACTGACTGAAATGGGGGCGGAGCTGCGGGTGCATGACCCGTACCTGAAGCACTGGTGGGAATTTGAAAAACAGGACTCCTATCCCGCGAAAGGCCACAGCCTCGCGAGATTTTTCCGGAACCAGGAAAAACTGAGGAACCTGAAGATGGAGAAGGATTTCGGGAAGGCGTTGAAAGGAGCGGACGCGGTCATCCTCGCGGTGCGGCATAAGCAATATATGGACCTTTCTCCCGACGAGATGGTAAGGAAAGCAGGCGGCACATTCGCGGTCATAGATTGTTTCGGGATACTTGACGACGCAAATATCCGCAGGTATTTTGAGCTCGGCTGTGAAGTAAAAGGCCTGGGCCGGGGCCATGTATGGCGGATAAAAAATGAAGTGAGAAAGCAAAGATGAAGGGTATGCCGGACGACCCTTTTACGGTGTAAATTTCTTCAGCGCCAGAGCCGCGTTCACCCCGCCGAAGCCGAAGGAATTCGTAAGCGCCGCGTTTATCTTTTTCTCCGTCACCGAGGTCACATGACCGAGGTCGCATGCGGGGCCGGGATTTTCAAGGTTCAATGTGGGGACAATTGTTCCTCTGTGTATTGAAAGGGCGGTTATCGCGGCCTCTACGGCCCCGGCTGCGCCGAGCATGTGACCGAGCATGGATTTACAGGAGCTGACAGGCACATCATGCGCGCGCTTGCCGAAGACCTTCCTGACCGCTTCCGCTTCCGCTGCGTCGCCGGGTATTGTGGATGTAGCATGCGCGTTTATGTAGTCAATTTCTTCCGGGGCAACGCCCGCGTCGGCCAGGGCCGCAAGCATTGCGGCGGATTCTCCTTCGCTGCCGGGTTTTGTCTGGTGATACGCGTCTGAAGACGTCCCGTATCCCGCGAGCTCCGCATATATCCGGGCGTCCCTTTTCAGGGCATGACCGAGCTCCTCAAGCACGAGTATCCCCGCGCCTTCGGAAATTACAAAACCGTCTCTGTCCCTGTCAAAAGGCCTGCTCGCTTTCCGGGGTTCATGGTCCCTTCCTGAAAGGGCGCCTGAAGCTGCGTATCCTCCAACGGCAAGCCTGCAAACAGGCGCTTCCGCGCCTCCTGCGACGGCAATATCCGTTTCGCCGTGACGGACCATTTTTGCGGCTTCTCCTATCGCGTTCGCGCCGGAAGCGCAGGCAGTCGATATGCCGAGAGAAGTCCCTTTTATGCCGAATTTTATGGATATGAAAGAAGCCGCCATGCTGATTGTAGTCGAAGACATAAGGTATGCGGAAAACCTCGATACCCCAGTCTGTGTTCTGATTAAAGCCTGTTCCAGAGTGCTTATCCCCCCCCTGCTTGAACCTATGACGATTCCCGCTTTTTCCAGTGACAGGTGACAAGTAACAAAATTTTCCTCATCTTGCCTCTTGCCCCTGGCCCCTGGCCCCTGCCGTATCAGCCCCGCGTCCTCCAGCGCCATCGTCGCCGCCGCGACCGCGTAATGTATGAACGGATCAAGTCTCTGAACATCTTTTCTTGAGATATAATCCTCCGGAGAAAAATTTTTCGCTTCCCCCGCTATGCGGCTTGACAGACCGGCGGGGTCGAATCTCGTTATATGGCCTATGCCGGAAATGCTTTTGGTCAGATTGTCCCACGTGGTTTCAATATCATTGCCAAGCGGCGTAACCGCGCCGAGGCCTGTGATTACAACACGTCTCATAGAAAACTATATTAGCATAAGACGCGGGAGCGGGTTTCAACCCCCCCCTGCAAATATTCCCGGATAGAAAATTTTTCCTTCAGGCGTTAATATACTTACATGTCGGAAATTGAAAACGCGGAATTCCTCTTCCGCGAAGGCTTCAACTGAGCGCAGGCGATGCTGGCGGCTTACGGGGATAAGCTGGGGATCGATCATGAGTTCGCATTAAGGCTTGCCAATCCTTTTGGAGGGGGGATCGGGAAGACAGGAGAAACCTGCGGCGCCGTGATCGGGGCGCTGATGGTCATCGGTCTGCGATACGGAACGTCCGACCCGGATGATGAAATGGTGAACAACCGGGTTTATGGGCTCAGCAGAAAATTCATAGAGGGGTTCAGGTCCCGGAATAATTCTCTCACCTGCAGGGACCTCCTCGGGTTTGATATCTATACCCATGAAAAAATAAGTCCGGATAAAAGAAGGGTGATCTTTGATTTATGTCCAAAATATATTCATGACGCAGCAGAGATACTGGAGGGAATGCTATGAAAAAACTCACGCATATCGACAAAGAAGGCAAGGCGACCATGGTGGAAGTCGGGAATAAACCCGCGACTCAGAGAGAGGCAGTCGCGAGGGGAGCGGTCTTCATGAAAAAAGAGACCATAGTGCTTATTACGAATGAAAAGATCGCAAAAGGCAATGTCTTTGGAACAGCGCGGATTGCCGGCATCATGGCAGCCAAGAAAACGTCTGAACTTATACCGTTGTGCCATCAGTTGAACCTTACATCTGTTTCAGTAGATTTCAGTATCGACCGGAAAATGAACAGGGTCAATATTGAGTCAACCGCAAGATGTGCCGGGCAGACAGGGGTTGAAATGGAGGCGTTGACCGCGGTTTCCGTCGCGGCCCTGACGATCTACGACATGTGCAAGGCCGTTGACAAGGGCATGATTATCTCCGACATCATGCTCATGGAAAAACGCGGCGGGAAAAGCGGGGAGTGGAGACGGGAATAATTTTTATTTGTATCTTTTCACTTCAAAACGGTAAAGCTCCACCGGTTCCCCAAGGAATATGCCCGCCTTCATGGACGCGATGCTGATCTGTTCATCGACGGTGTCTACTCCTTCAAGGTCCGGCAGCAGCAGTCCCCTGCGTTCCCCGCTTTCCACGATAACACCGTATCTTCTGGAATCGAGTTGATGCCTGCCGGCAACTTTCTCGGGCTCTGTCAGCACATCGACCGAGTATTCGAGCGTATCAAGCTCCTTCGCCTTAACCGGGGAAAAACGCGGGTCGCAGGCAGCGGCGCTTACGGCGTTCCGGATGATTTCACACGCTACATTCCCGGCGCACGGGGAAAAGGTCCCGATGCATCCCCTCAGCTCGCCGTTTATTTTGATGCAGACGAAGACGCCGGCTTTTACCGCCATTTCAGGCGAGAGGCTGTCCGGAGGCGCGATTATCTTCCCTGTGCTTACATAATGCTCAACGGCGGCTTTTGCGAGTTTTACGAGAGGATGCATCCCTTGAATTTCAAATCTCAAATTTCAAATCTCAAATTTTTATTTTCTCCTCGTCACCACGTAGTCTGCAATAGCAAGGAGCGATGTCTTCTCCATGGAATCTCTGAATATATCGAGTTCAGCCTTTGCTTCATTCAGAAAGTCACAGGCCCTTCCGGTGGATTTTTCAATTGATTTATGTTTTTTAAACAGGCCCTGTATATAGGCGAGGTCCGATTCTGTTTTGTTCTCAGCGCGGACAATTCCCCTGATCTTCTCTGCTTCACCGCCTTCAGCGTCTTTCAGTAAATATATAAGAGGAAGCGTGATCTTGCCTTCCTCCAGGTCTTTGCCGAGACTCTTTCCGAAGACCTTTTCTTCAGCCGTGTAATCAAGGACGTCATCGGCGATCTGAAACGCGTATCCCAGCTTTAATCCGAAAGTGGCGAGGGCGTCCTCTTCTTCCCGGGAAGCGTTTCCGAGGGCCGCTCCCCCCTTGCAGGCCGCTGATATAAGGATCGCGGTCTTACCCTGTATGATTTTTATATAGTCTTCTTCAGTCACATCGGGATTGCCTTTCTTGCTGAGCTGTATCAATTCGCCTTCGCTCATCCTGGCTGTTGCGGTGCAGAGGGCGTCCATAATATTCCGGCTCTTCAGGAGGTTCGCGAGCCTCAGGGCGTTCGCGTAGAGAAAGTCTCCGACAAGGATAATGACCTGGTTGCCCCACAGCGAATGGGCCGCCGGCCGGCCTCTCCTTACACTTGCGCCGTCCACCACGTCATCGTGGATCAGGGACGCGGCATGGATGAATTCCACACTGCTGGCAAGGGTGCTGACCTGTTCTCCCCTGACCCCGAACATCCTTGAACAAAGGATGGCAAGAAAGGGGCGTATGCGCTTTCCTCCGCTTGAAAAGAGGTGATGGCCCACCACGGATATCGCGGGCGCGACCGTCTTCAGCGTCTCGTTTATTTTTTCTTCCGCCCACGCGAGGTCTTCCCTGTAATATTCCCAGATGTTTTCGATTGAAGTTATCATTTGTTATAAGAATCCAGACAATTTGTAAGGGCGGGTTTCAAACCCGCCCCTGCCCTAATAATTTCCTTTCAGCATGAAAGCATTTAAATCCACGCCCCGGACATTTAATTTATGCAAATCCTCCGGCCTGAAAACCCCTTTTTCCGTTATGATACCGGTTATATACTTTGCGGGCGTTACGTCAAAGGCAAGGTTCCTCACCTTCACGCCCTCCGGGGCGATATGACAGTCGAATATATGCGTCACCTCTTCCGGACCCCTTTCCTCAATGGGAATAAGCTCTCCTGACGGGATCGAGAAATCGATGCTGCTTAAAGGCGCGGCAACATAAAAAGGGACGCCGTTTTCTTTGCACAGTACGGCAAGGGAGTAGGTGCCGATTTTATTCGCGACGTCACCGTTGGCGACTGTCCTGTCGGTGCCGACAATAGCAAGGTTTATTTCACCTTTACGTAAAAGCGCGCCGGCCGTATTGTCTGTAATCAGAGTAACGGGGATATTATCCTGCATAAGCTCCCAGGCTGTCAAACGGCAGCCCTGCAGCACAGGCCTGGTCTCATCGGCAATGACCTGTATTTTCTTCCCCTGCTCAACCGCGACCCTTATCGGCCCGGTGGCAGTCCCGTATCCGCCGGTGGCAAGAGACCCCGCGTTGCAATGCGTAATGACGGTATCGCCGTCCCTGATAAATTGCGCGCCCCATCTGCCGATCGCCCTGTTGATCTCTATATCTTCATTCAGGACCCTTATGGACTCTTCTATAAGCAGCGTTTTTAATTTCTCCGCGGGTTCGTTTTTTCTCTCCATGAGGAACCTCTTCATCCTCTCCACCGCCCATTTAATATTGACCGCTGTGGGTCTTGTTGAAAGGAGGGTATTGAAGACCGTCTCCAGACCTTTCATGAACCCATTGAAATCTTTTGCCCTGATTTCCTGCGCGCCCAGCGCGATTCCCATTGCCGCGGCTATGCCGATTGCAGGCGCGCCGCGGATACAGAGCTTTTTTATGCATTCCGCGACCATGTGATAATCAGCGCAGTCGATATATCCGATCTCGCGCGGAAGCAGGGTCTGGTCCAGCATCCTGACCTTGCCGTCGGTCCATTCAATTGTTTGTACCATCAGTTCTCCTTTATCCTGAAAACAGATTTTCAGCTTATAAATTTATCAACATCCGGCATCACCGTCATCACCAGCAAAGCCACGGTAAGGACGATCAGCACAACCACCGTGCCCCAGGATATATAATTATACCCTTTCGGGTTTGTATATTCCCCCATAATCCTCCTGTCATTCACAAGCGCCAGGGCGAAGACAAGGACAAAAGGCAGCAGGAGACCGTTCAGCAGCGAGGAGAGTATCATCATGAGTACAAGTGGCGCTCCGGGTATCAGCACCAGAAGCGCCGAGACGGCTATAAGGGCGGTATATATCCACATGAACTGGGGGGCCTCTTTGAAACTCTTGTTTACTCCCGCCTCCCATCCCATTGCCTCGCAAATATAATATGCCGTTGCGAGAGGGACGACAATGGCCCCGAGAATGGACGCGTTTGCGAGACTTACGGCAAACAGGATAGAGGCATATTGACCGGCAAAAGGCGCGAGGGCCAGGGCCGCTTCATTTGCTTCGTTTATCCTGATACCTTGAGGGTAGAGGGTAGTCGCGCAGGTGACTATTATAAAAAACGCGATAATGTCGGTTATGATACATCCGACAATTACGTCAAGCTTTGAGACCTTATAGTTCTCTTTTTTGACCCCCTTTTCAGCGATTGACGACTGCAGGTAAAACTGCATCCAGGGCGTTATGGTCGTCCCTATAATGGCAATGGTCAACATGACAAATTCGGGTTCATATCTTACTTCCGGTATAAAGGTGCTTTTCACGACCTCCCCCCACTGGGGCGCCGCGATAAAGCCCGAAATCACATAGCCGAAATACATAAGACAGGCAATAAGCAGCGCCCACTCCACGACCCTGTAGCTTCCCTTGGTGACCAGCAGCCATATCATAAACGCGCCAAAAGGGACCATGATGTATTTGCTGAGCCCGAATATCTCCATGCTCGCGGCCCAGCCCGCGAACTCCGCGATGGTAGTGCCGAAGTTTGCGACCAGCAGGATTACCATCATGAAAAAAGTCGTCTTTACCCCGTAATTTTCCCTGATAAGGTCGGAAAGCCCCTTGCCTGTCACAACCCCCATCCTCGCGACCATTTCCTGGATGACGATAAGCGCTATTGTCGTGGGGATCAGCGTCCACAGCAGAGTGTAGCCGTACCGCGCTCCCGCTACGGAGTATGTCGTAATCCCCCCGGCGTCGTTGTCGATGGAAGCGGTTATGATGCCCGGCCCTATGATGGACAGCAAAACAAGGAACTTCCTCCAGCGGCTCATACGCTCCTCCTCTTCTTCCTCGAAGAGGGCGGCAGGAGGATATCGATGATATCGTCAATCGTTACTATGCCGAGGAGGCTGTTGTCAGCGTCGACCACGGGGATGGCGAGGAGATTGTATTTGGAAATAAGCCCGGCAACGGCCTGCTGGTCCGTTTCAGGCGAGACGGACTTCAGTTTTGTCTCCATAATCTCGGAAAGGCGGACCTCCGGGGAAGGGAGGATTAAATCCCTCAACGACGCGACCCCTAAAAGTTTTTCGTCCTTGACGACATATATGTAATAGACGGCCTCAACATCAGGCGAATCCGTCCGGAGCCTTTCAATCGCCTCCCGGACCGTCAGCTCCGGCGGATAGGCCAGAAACTGGTTGGTCATGAGTCCGCCCGCGGTATCTTCTTCATGCGCCAGCAGCTCCTGAATGTCCTGCGCCTCGTCCTTTTCAATGGATTCGAGAAGCTCCTTCGCCTTGTCGGACCCAAGGTCCGATAAAAGGTCCGCGGCCTCATCAGGGGGCATTCTTTCCACAACGTCAGTGGCGTGGTCCTTGTCAAGGCTTTCGATAATGGCCCTCTTTACATTTGCTTCAAGCTCGTGGAGCGCCCCGGCCGCGACATCGGGGTCAAGGCCTTTAAACAGGGCGATACCCTGTTCATGAGGCACCTTGCTTATGATATCGGCGATGTCCGCGGGATGGAGCGCGGAAATCATCTGGCGCGGCACAATCAATGATATGGTTGTAAGTCTCGGCTCAAGGGGCTGGATATACCCCCACCGGATGAGGTTGTGAGGGAGTGTCTTTCCGAAGACCGTATACACGTTCTCGCTCTTCCTCTCTATCCCGATGCGCCTGAGGATCCCCCGGACCCCCACATCGACGGCGACAAGACAGGCGTAGTCGTTAATGCCTTCAAGTTTTACGTCGTTGACCCTCACTACCTTCGCGCCGTTCGCGTCGACTATCTGTTTATCGAAAATGTCCCGCGCGATCAGGAGGTCGTCGTCCGAGAGCTCAAACGGCTCCACCTCAGAGACGTAAATATTTGCGGATATAATCCGCCTGTTAAAAATGCCCACGTTTTTCCAGTGCAGGCAGAAACGCCTCTTTTTTTTCTCCAATATCAGCGCGGAAACTCTCGGAAGGGGGTCGCCCTTGACGACGATAAAGTCTTTTACCCTGCCGAGCTCATCGCCGGTAGGGTCGAGGACAGGCATTTTTATGAGCTCACTGACAAAAACTTCACCGTAAAGGGGCATGGGGCTCTCCCGGGTATTACATGATAATTAAACCCGTAGGGGCAATTCATGAATTGCCCCTACTTATCCTGACCTTGAAGTATACCTAAGGGGAGGATTTTTCGGCAAGATACACCTGATACCCTTTATGCAAAATCTCTATCTTCCCCTTCAGGCCACTTGTGATGACTACCCTCTTCTGTGAATCTACTAAAATCCCGTCTATATTCATCGACTCAAGGAGCTTCAAACCCTTCTCAGCGCCGAGGACAAGGACTGCCGTATCAATGCCGTCCGCGATATATCCATGAGGAGCGATAACAGAGACGCTTATGAGGCCTGACTCTGAAGGACAGCCTGTTTTCGGATCGATGATATGATGATAACGCTTCCCGTCTTTCATGAAAAACCTCTGATAGTCGCCGGCGGTCGATATCGCGCTGTCTTTGAGGTGGACGCTTGCAAAGATATCCTCCCAGGGTTTTTCCGAATCGGGGTTCTCCGGCCTCGGGTCCTGAATGCCGACCTTCCATGGTGTCCCTGTCGCGCTCAATCCATATCCCCTTATATCTCCCGCAATGGCCACAAGCGCGGCCTTTATTCCCTTTGCCTTTATTACTTCAACGGCCTTGTCCGCCGCATAGCCCTTGGCGATCCCCCCAAGGTCGAGCTCCATTCCCTTTTCCTGAAGATATATTTCCGATGCGGCGCCGTCTGTTTTTATTTTTTTGTAATCAACGAGCTTCCGGGCCTTGTCAATTGCATCTGCAGAAGGAATGGAGGGGTTTGCCGGACGCCCTGAAAATTTCCATAATTTAAGCACAGGAGCGATAGTCGGATCAAAGGCGCCGGCAGTCATATCCGAGACGCCGATGGTCTTTTGTATTATGTCCAGTGTCTCTTTACTGACGCGTACGGGTTTTATCCCGGCGGATTTACTGATGGAGCTGATCTCGCTGTCCGGTGAGAAGTTGTTGAGATATTTATCAAGCTTTTTAATTTCGGCAAAACCGGCTTCAATGGCCTCTTTTGCCTTTTCTTCCGACTGACTGACCACTGTGATAGCACAGAAGGTGTCCATAAGGACGCGGCTTTCCTTGAACATCCTGTCCGGCCGGGAGCAGCCGGGGAAAAGCAGAAAGCAGTAAGCGGTAAGCAGTAAGCTGAGAGTTAAGAGTTTAGAGTTATGAGTTAAGAGAGTAGAACTTTGAATTTTGAATTTTGAATTTTGAGTCTTTTCATCTGACCGCTGACCGCTGACCGCCGACCGCCTTATTCCATCCTCTTTCTTTGCCCTCATGCCGTCACCTTCGAAGACAATTTCCCTTTTAGAAAATGTCCCGTATATGATTTCGGGTTCTTTGCGACTTCCTCCGGCGTGCCGGAGGCCACCAGCCTGCCTCCTTCATCTCCTCCTTCGGGGCCGAGGTCAATGATGTAATCGGCGCTCTTGAGGATGTCAAGGTTGTGTTCAATAACAATCACGCTGTTGCCGGCGTCCACGAGCCTGTTCAGCACCTCAAGCAGTTTTTGTATATCGATAAAGTGAAGTCCGGTAGTAGGCTCGTCAAGGATATAGAGCGTTTTACCTGTCGCTTTTTTACTCAGCTCCCTCGACAGCTTTACTCTCTGCGCTTCGCCTCCTGAAAGCGTCGTGGCAGACTGCCCCAATTGTATATAACCAAGCCCTACTCTTTCCAGCGTCGCCAGTTTGTTTCTCAGAGGCGGGACGGATTCAAAGAATTCAAGCGCCTGCGTCACGGTCATATCAAGGACGCCGGAGATGCTCTTCCCCTTATACCGTATTTCAAGCGTTTCCCTGTTGTATCTCTCTCCCTTGCAGGTATCGCAGGGGACGTATAAATCAGGGAGAAAATGCATTGACACCTTGACAAGCCCGTCTCCCTTGCACGCCTCGCACCTTCCTCCTTTGACGTTGAAACTGAACCGGCCCGGCTTATATCCCCTTACGCGGGCGTCAGGGACCTGAGAGAACAGCGTTCTCACAAAAGTAAAAATCCCGGTGTATGTCGCGGGATTGGAACGGGGAGTCCTTCCAAGCGGAGACTGGTCTATATCGATCACCTTGTCGATCTTTTCTATCCCCCCGATGCCCCCGTGTCTTCCGGGGATATCACGGGAGGAATATAATTTCTTTGCGAGGGCCTTATAGAGAATTTCGATTATCAGGGTGCTCTTTCCCGAACCCGAGACGCCGCTCACGCATGTGAAGACGCCCAGCGGTATATTCACGTTTATTTTTTTCAGATTGAATTCCTGCGCGTCTTTTATCATGATGAAGTCTTTCGGTTTTCTCCTCTGTCGCGGAACGGAGATAGAGAGCCGTCCGCTTAAAAAAGAGCCGGTGACGGAATCCCTGTTGTTTACGATGTCCCGCAAACCGCCTTCCGCCACTATCGACCCTCCGTGTATTCCCGCGCCCGGTCCCATATCGATTATGTAGTCGGCGGTCTTCATGGTCTCCTCATCATGCTCAACTACAAGAACGGTATTCCCCATTTCTTTCAGCGCGCGCAGGCTTTCAAGCAGTCTGTCGTTGTCCCTCGGGTGCAGACCGATGCTCGGCTCATCAAATATGTAAAGCACGCCTGTGAGCGAAGAGCCGATCTGCGTAGCGAGTTTGATGCGCTGGGACTCTCCGCTGGAGAGGGTCGCGGCCGGCCGGTTCAATGTCAGATAGCCGAGGCCGACCTTATCAAGGAAATGCAGCCTTTCCCGTGTCTCTTTCAGTATTTTTGAGGCTATGATCTGTTCTGTCCGGTCCAGTGCCAGACGCTCCATGAATGAGATAATGTCTTTGACGGGTCTGGCTGACAGTTCTCCGATATTAAGGTCACTGATCTTAACGGACAGAGATTCCTTTTTGAGCCTGTACCCGTTACAAACGGGACATACCTTAAGCCTTCCGATATCCTCCTCCTCTTCGCTCACGTTCTTAAAGCCCAGTCCCCTGCACTTGGGACAGGCGCCGTACGGACTGTTGAAGGAAAAGAACCTCGGGCTGATTTCAGGGTAATTTATACCGCATTTTGAGCAGGCGAGTTTTGTGCTGAAGAACAGGTCCTTGCCCTCATCGATAATGTTTATCGTGACTACATCGGTAATACCGGCGGCGGTTGTGATCGCTTTTGAAATATGCTTGTCGATCCCGGGCTTTATGATCAGCCGGTCGATAACGATATCGATATCATGCCGTTTATGCCTGTTCAATTTTATCTCTTTCGTAATATCGGCCATCTCCCCGTCTATCCGCGCGCGGATAAACCCTTTTTTTCTCGCGTCGTGCAATTCTTTTTTGTATTCACCTTTCCTGCCCGTCACAATCGGTGAAAGGACCTGAATGCGCGCGCCCTCCGGCAAAGCGGTTATCAGCTCAATAATCTGCTGTATCCCCTGTGACGCTATCGGGCTTCCGCACTGGTAGCAGCTCAGTTTGCCTATCCGCGTATACGCGACCCTGAGATAATCGTATATTTCCGTAATCGTTCCGACTGTCGAACGCAGGTTTCCGGATGTGGTTTTCTGCTCTATGGCAATGGAGGGGGAGAGTCCTTCAATTGAGTCCACATCAGGTTTCTGAAGCTGGTCGAGAAACTGGCGCGCGTACGCGGACAGGCTTTCCACGTACCTCCGCTGCCCCTCGGCGTAGATCGTATCGAACGCGAGGGATGACTTGCCCGAGCCTGAAGGCCCGGTGATGACAACGAAACTGTCGCGCGGTATCGATACGTCTATATTTTTAAGATTATGGACCCTCGCACCCTTAATGGTTATTTTTTCGAGCATAATATTCTTCCTGCACCGCTAAAGATGTCTTACTTTACCTTATGCGAATAAGGTAGTGTCAAACATCTTCAGACGATTATCTTCCCGCCCCTTGCCTTTCGCCTTTTGCCTTTTCTAATAATACTATAAGCGTTCCTTGACAATAAGCAGGGAAAAATTATTTAATAAAAGACATTTACTTTATGGAGGCATGAATATGAGGAGAAAGAATTACCTGTTTACTTCCGAGTCTGTAACCGAAGGTCACCCCGACAAGATCGCCGACCAGATCTCCGACGCTATTTTAGACACGATTATAGCTGAAGATCCAAAAGCAAGAGTAGCATGCGAGACTTTGCTGACCACAGGGCTTGCGTTTGTGGCCGGCGAAATCACGACAAACTGTTATGCTGATATCCCTTCAATAGTAAGAGAGACCATCAGGGACATCGGGTATACAAGGGCAAAGTATGGGTTCGATTATGAAACATGCGCCGTCATCACTTCCATACACGAACAATCTCCCGATATCGCCATGGGCGTCGACACGGGAGGCGCGGGGGACCAGGGGCTTATGTTCGGTTACGCCTGTAACGAGACGCCGGAGCTGATGCCCATGCCTATAATGCTCGCTCATAAACTTGCCATGAAATTAACGGAAGTAAGGAAGAAAGATATCCTCAATTATCTCAGACCGGACGGGAAGACACAGGTAACCATTGAATACAGGGAGGGGGTCCCCTACAAGGTCAATACAATTGTCGTTTCCTCCCAGCACAGCCCTGATATAACTCTAAAAGAGATGAAAGAAGATATTATCGAAAAAGTCATAAAACCGGTCATCCCCAAAAAACTCCTTGACGAGGAGCATATTACCTACCACATTAACCCGACCGGACGGTTTGTTGTCGGCGGCCCGATGGGCGATACCGGTCTGACTGGAAGAAAGATTATTGTCGACAGCTACGGCGGAATGGGCAGCCATGGCGGAGGCGCTTTCTCCGGCAAAGACCCCTCGAAGGTAGACCGCTCCGCTTCTTATATGGCGAGATATGTAGCAAAGAATATCGTCGCTTCAGGCCTTGCCGCAAAGACCGAAGTGCAGATCGCGTACGCGATAGGCGTTGCCGAACCGGTCTCCGTGCTTATCGATACCTTCGGCACAGGTAAAATTAATGACCTCGAGCTCTCAAAGATCGTTATGAAA
>QZKO01000068.1 GCA_003599505.1 Nitrospiraceae bacterium
CACTTTCCGGACAGCGGGCAGGCCCGGCAATCCGGATTTCAGGGCCCTTCTGAATATGCTTACCTCCCTTCCTGAGAGCATAAAACACGCCATTCCCGAATTTGAGGGCCTTGAAAAACTCATGCGCGACTCAGGGCAGTTAAACGGCAATGTCCTGCGGGCTTTTGTGGAGACGTCCGGAACGGCATTTGAAACGAGATTGAAGGTCGCTGTGCTGAAGGACCTTCAGTCGGTCCTCCGGAACCTCATCGCTTTACAGTCGGAGGGTGATTTAAAGGGGGCGCTTCTCCGGCTTAAAAGTCTGCTGAAATCACAGGAGGTCGTTCAGACCCTGAAACAGGCCGGGTTCAGGATTCCGGAAATTTCTTCCCGGATCGAGGAATTCATCCGGCATATCGAATTTTTTCAGGTGACTTCAAAGATCAACGACATGTTTTATACCTTCCTGCCGGTAATGTGGGAAGGGTTGAAAGACAGTGAGTTCCTGTTCAGAAGAGATAAAGACGGGAAGGACGGGTCTTGCACCTGCGATATAAACCTGGACCTCGAAAAACTGGGTAAACTGTCCGTATCGGTTACAGTCCTGGAGAAGGCGTTTTTTGTCTCAATCTTTGTCGAGCAGCCTGAGACCGCCGCGCTTATCAGTTCAGGAAAGAAATTACTCGAGGAACGGTTCGCCTCACAAGGGCTTATGCTGAAGGCAGTCAACATCAATCAGAAAAAAGGGATATCATTCGGACAGGCACAAAATAAAGGGGTCAATTTAAAAATATAACCATGAAAGAAAAGTCCGGAAAAGCCGCAGCGCTGAAATACATGCACGGGAAAGACTCCGCTCCAAAACTTACGGCAAAAGGCAATGGAGAGGTCGCGAAAAAGATCATAGAGATCGCAAAGGCGCACAATATCCCGATACATGAAGACAAAGAGCTTGTTGAGTTCCTGTCGAAGCTCGACCTGTACCAGGAGATACCCCCTGAATTGTACAGGGCCGTCGCCGAAATCCTCGCCTTCATATATTCAGTGAACCTGAAGGACGGACAGAGAATGCCGGGAGCTGATATCTAATATGAGACCCGACAAAAAAACAAAATTATTAAGACCCACAAGCGGAAAAGTCAGGGAGGCCCTTTTTGATATCCTTCGCGGCAGGATTGAAAACTCCCGCTTTCTGGACCTTTACGCCGGGACAGGCGCGGTCGGTGTCGAGGCCCTGAAGCAGGGAGCAAAGGAGGTCCATTTTGTTGAAGCCGGCAGAGGCAACGCCTCTGAAATCGGCAAATCACTCGACAAGCTTCATCTGCCGGAAAAAGGGAAGGTAATCATAAGAAAGGCGCTGGCTTTTATCGGATGGGCGGAGATAAACGGCATGACCTTTGATATAATATTTCTCGATCCGCCTTACCATACGGAAGAGATCATGCATGTCCTTGAAGCCCTTGGAAAAGCGGATATACTGAATGATGACGGCATCATGGTCGTGGAGCATTTCACAAAAAGACGCCTGCCGGATTCATTCGGCAGACTGAACAGGATCAGGGATTATACTTACGGCGATACGGCGCTGAGCCTGTACGGCAGAGAAGCAGACAAACCACAGAGACCCGGAGGCGCAGAGGAGGACAAAGAATGAGTAAGACAGCGATTTACCCTGGGACGTTTGATCCGTTTACCAACGGACATATAGACCTTGTTCAGAGGACATTGAAGATATTTGATGAGGTCATCGTGGCAGTGGCCCCGAGCTCCAGGAAGCAGCCCCTGTTCACGCTCGAGGAAAGGATTTTCTTCATAACTGAATCAACCCGCAAATTCGGAAATGTCAGGACAGGGTCCTTCAGCAATCTTCTGGTCGAGTACGCAAAGGAGAATAAGAGCATCGCGATTGTCAGGGGACTGCGCGCCGTCTCCGATTTCGAATATGAGCTCCAGATGGCGCTCATGAACAGACGGCTTGACTCCGATATTGAAGCGGTCTTCATGATGCCGAGCGAGGAATATACATTCCTCTCCTCCACCCTGGTCAAGGAAGTCGCGTCCTTCGGAGGGTCCGTGAAAGGGCTTGTTCCGGAAATTGTTGAGAAGGCCCTGAGAGAAAAGTTTAAAAGAAGAGTTCAGGGAGTTTAAGGAGTTCGGAGAGGCTATTATGTTCCACACGGCGGACCCGGAAGATATTCTGAAAGGTAAAATAACCGACGTCTATTTTGAGCGCACTCTAAGGATACTTAAAGCAAAAAAAATCAACCCTGTCGTGAAAGCCGAATTTATCGCCAAAAATTTCCCTGACGACTGGCAGTGGGCCGTGCTCGCGGGGATGGAAGAAATCGCGCATCTGTTGAAACACCTGCCTGTTAAAGTGAGGGCGTTCAGGGAAGGCACGGTTTTTTATGCATACGAGCCTGTAATGGAAATCGAAGGCAGATATCAGGATTTCTGCGTGTTTGAGACGGCCCTGCTCGGGCTTATGTGCCAGGCTTCAGGCATTGCCACGAAGGCGGCGCGATTCAAAAAATTAGCCGCCGGGCGTCCTGTGATAAGTTTCGGGGCAAGGAGGATGCATCCGGTCCTGGCCCCGATGATAGAGAGAAACGCATTTGTCGGAGGCTGTGACGGCGTCGCGGTTGTCAGATCGGGAGAGATTATCGGCGAAGACCCTATGGGCACGATGCCTCACGCCCTTATCATCTGCATGGGGTCGACAGTTGAGGCGATAAAGGCATATGACGAGGTGCTGGAGCCGAAGTTCAAACGGGTCGCCCTCATCGATACATTCCTTGATGAAAAATTCGAGGCGCTCAATGTCGCGGAAGCTATGGGCAAAAAGCTTTTTGCCGTCAGGCTCGATACGCCCGCGTCAAGGAGGGGGAACTTCTTCCGCATCCTTGAAGAAGTCAGATGGGAGCTTGATCTGAGGGGGTTCAGACACGTAAAGCTTTTTGTCAGCGGAGGGATTAAGGAAGAAGACCTGCCGGCGCTGAACCCCTTTGTCGACGCTTACGGGATCGGGACATCAATCAGCAACGCCCCGGTCGTGGATTTCGCGATGGACATAATGGAAGTTGACGGCAAGCCCCTGGCCAAAAGAGGCAAATGGTCCGGCAGCAAGCGGGTGCTGCGCTGCCGGAAGTGCGCCGCTTCACGTATAGCGCCGAATGACGCAGGGAAGCGCAAATGTGACTGCGGAAGAAATTTTAAAGACATCCTCCTGCCTTTCGCCGATAACGGAAAACTCCTGCAAAAACCCCTTCCCGCAAAAAAGATCAGGTCTTTTGTGCAGGAGCAGGTCAAGCGATTGACAATTGACAATCAATAATTGATAATTGTCAATCGCAAATGGGTTATTTAAAAATCATCGCCGCAATCCTCCTCTGGAGCTCTCTCGGCATATTCATCAGAAAAATCGGCATACCGAACGAGGAGATTGTTTTTTACTCTTCCGCGATCGCGGGTTTTTTACAATTGTCCCTCCTGACGCTGACGGGCCGGTTACGGGTGTCTTTTAAATCCGATACCGGCTCTTACAAATTGTTCATCTTTGTCCTGCTCCCGGTTTTTTCTCTTGTGAATGTGCTCCTCTTTTATTATGCTTTCACCCACACGACAATAGCCAACGCCGTCCTTACACACTACACCGCCCCCGTGTTCGTAGCTTTGACAGCCCCGCTTTTCCTGAAAGAGAAAACTCTGAAGGCGACATGGACAGCGATCACGTTGTCATCCCTCGGTCTATGGCTCATACTGGGCTCGCCGTCGCCGCATGAATGGACCTCCCTGAATGAAAGCGAACGAAACGGGATTATTGCCGGCGCAAGCTCGGGACTCGCTTACGCCTTCATAATTCTGGTGGTAAGAAAAATAGCCCTGCATTATTCCTCTCTCGCGGTCATCTGCGCGCAGAATTCCGTTATCGCTCTCCTGCTGCTGCCGGTCATGCTTCAGGACCGGGTTTTCCCGGCGCACGCAATACCGTACCTTGCTGTTCTGGGCGTTGTCCATTCGACTATGGCCCCTATCCTTTATGTCCAGGGGTTCAGAAGCGTAAAGGCAAACGAGGGGGCCATACTCGGCTATCTCGAACCCGTTGGCGCTATAATCCTCGCGCTGGTTTTCCTGAATGAAGCGCCGGGGGCATACGCGTTAATCGGGGGATCGTTGATATTGCTCTCGGGGTATCTGATTTTAAGATCAAAAACAGGCGACAGGCGATAGGCAAAAGGCCCCTATCGCCTATTGCCCCTCGCCTCTTGCGTATTATTCATTCCCGGCCATGCAGTGACAGGGTCAGTCGACCGCACGATATGCATCCCCGCGTCTGCGAATTTTTTAAAAGCCTCGTCAGCCTCTCCGGTATAATCAATTACTCCCGGAACGACTACCGCTGAAGTGCAGTCTTCAAGGAGATAAATTTTTTCAGCCGCTTTCCTCTTCTCATCGCCCATGCCGCTCAGCAAATCATCAATCGTCCACGCCACGCAGTGACTTTTGGCCTGCCCGGCGACGACAACAGCATCAAAACTCTGCAGGATTCCGTCGAAATAAACATTCTTTTCGGCTATGGTCTCTCCCTCCGGCCCCTTCAGCACTTCAGGCCCAATCACGGAATAATGCTCGGTAAAGGGGTTGCTCCCTTTAATCTGGTAATCAGGCTGCGCGTGCCTGGCAATGGTATGGAAAAATATCGCCTCTTCCACAGACGATACAAGGGCGTGCCCTATTCCTCCCAACATCGCATGGTACGGCCATATCGTGAGATCATACTTTCCTCCCTTTTTTAAGCTTTGCACATAATGCAGGACATATCTCTGCCCGTATTCAGGAGAAATCCTTAAACTGTCGCAAAGCTCCGTGTTGAATTTCCACCGCCCCTGAAGGATATCCTCTTCCGAAACCAGGGTAAACGGGACAGGATGTTTCCCCTGTTCGTCGACAAGAAAGACAGAGTGAAATATCTGCATAGCCCGGTGTGTATCCATAGTTGGACAAATCCGGGTAATCACGCCGAGATTGCGGTAAATAAATTCACATAACCTGCGGTTATCGTCCACTGCCCCGGCGCCCGAGCGCCCGCCGACAAAAAGATCGAACCCTGGAATGCAGAAGGTGTTCTGAACATCCACCAGCGTAAGGCATATCTTACAAGAATCTTTTCCCGCGGGGGACAGCTTGTGCCGGAGGGCCCATTGTTCAGCTTCTTCCGCCCGCTGCTGATACGGCACCTTCCATACTTCACATACCTTGTCAGGATTGAAAAAAGAGGGGACCGGAAGCTCACGATGCAGCTTCATCACATTCCTTCCCGGGGAATAGTTTGATATAACATCCGTTACATATGATATTACCAGATGCCGGTGACTTGTCAATAATCTGCCCCTGACAACATCTTCGACTCATTAATTCTCATTAAATTCAAAATGTTAACATCTATTTAACCATTCAGAGTTAAAGATTTATTTTATTTAGCCGATTAAATCAGTATGCACGCTGAGAATTTCGATGGTCCTGCAGTAAACAAAGGGGATACAGCCGACACAGAGGGAAAAAAGGCATTGCCGGAGGGAGAAAATACCGCGCACATGGAAGGCGTGGCAGGAAGTGTCCCTCCCGAAGGTATTTCAGATGACGCCGGCGCTGAAGGAAATTTGGACGACGTTGTCGACAGGAGAAAATATCCCCGCTCTGAATTTACGTATCCCGTTGAATTCAGACTGTTTTCCCAGAATTCCGAACATGCGTCTTTCAAAGGGTACCTGAAAGATATTTCAGTCAGCGGGGCCTGCCTTCAATTCGAAGACAGATACGGGAGATTTGATTCAAAAGAGATGAATAACGCCAAAATCAAAATCTCTTTCAGCATACCTGACGGAGACAAGACAAGCATCTTTGCCCTGATCAGATGGGTCGGTAAATCTGTTCCCAGAAACTTTCTGATCATGATCGGGATAGAATTCCAGGACATAGAGCCCTGGCAGCTCGGTATCGTTGAAAAGTTGATAACCATGAGGAACAAGGACCATAATATGATGTGGAATCTCTGGGAACAATATGAAAGCCGGAGGTAAGAGGGGATGCAGGACACGGACATAAGGAACAAATTCTGGGCCGTAGGAGGAGGCAAGGGCGGTGTCGGCAAGAGCATCGTCACCCTCATGATCGGCGCTTCACTGTCAAAGCTCGGCAACAAGGTCATCCTTGTCGACGCGGACCTGGGCGGCAGCAACCTGCACACCCTTGTAGGTATACGATATCCTCAATATACTCTTGCGGATTTCATCGGCAGGAAAGTTGAAACGATCGATGAAGTAGTAATAAACACCCCGGTAGACAACATGAAAATAATCTGCGGAGCGGACGATATCCTCGGAATGGCCAACCCCAAATACGCCCAGAAGACACGGCTTCTCAACCACCTGAAAAAACTGGACGCTGATTACATCATCCTTGACCTCGGGGCCGGGACGTCTTTTACAACCGTCGACTTTTTCCTTTACGCGCCCAATAAAATAGTAGTGCTTACCCCACAGGTCACATCCATTCAGAACGCGTATGGGTTCATCAAGGCCAGCCTCTTCCGTCATCTGAATGACGTATTCAGCAAAGATGAGCAGGCCATGGAGCTCATCAGGCGCGCCGGGTCCCCGGCCCAGGGTGAAAGCATTGACTCGGTCGGAAAGCTTTTCGACGCTTTTAACGCCCTGGGAGAAGAACGGAGGGAAAAACTGCTCAACTGTATTGATGAATTAAAGGTAAAACTGATCGTCAATATGGTAAAGGACGCTAAAGAGAAAAACGTCAGCAGCATCGTAAAGGCTGTTGCGAAAAACTATCTCGGTATCGCGCTTGAAGATCTGGGAGTCGTGCAGTTCGACAATGTATTGAGCGCGTCGATAAACAATATGGCCGACTTCCTGTCAAACAGACGCAACAGCGTAGCCGGTACAAACTTTTATGATATAGCAAGCAATATTATAAAGAACTGCCAGAAATCAGCTCCACCCCAGCCACCGGTCGCCTCTGTTACCCCGGCAGCCTGCTGACCCAGGCCGGTAACCGGGACCCTTTTCTTAAATTTGCTATTCCCGCCGCAAGGTAAGTTACAATATCATTATCTCATGCACGGCAAACATCTGAAAATATTTTTCTCCGGGATCGCGGGAAGCGGCGTGTCCGCTATAGCCGTATTTATGGCCGGCAAGGGGCATGTCATTTACGGGTCGGACAGGGCCTTTGATACGAATCCCGGACATCCCCTGCTGAAGATATTCCGTCATAAAGGGATCACTGTAGTCCCGCAGGATGGAAGCGGCATCGACAGCACCTTCGACATCGCGGTCTTCAGCACCGCGGTGGAATCCGATAACCCTGAAGCCGTAAAGGCTAAGGCGCTCGGGATCCCGGTCAAAACACGGCCTGAATACCTTGCCATGCTCACCGCCTCCTTCAATACAATTGCAGTCGCGGGCACCAGCGGCAAGTCAACCGCTTCAGGGCTGCTCGCCTTTCTCATGAAACGGCTCGGGCTGGAGCCGAATTTTCTCGGGGGCGGCAGGGTAAAGCAGTTTAAATCCGCCTCGAACCCGGGCAATTCACTTGCAGGCAGCTCGGACAACCTTGTTATCGAGGCATGTGAATCAGACGGCTCCATCGTGGGCTATGCCCCGAGGCATTCAATTATTTTAAACCTCGATTTCGACCACCATACAGTAGAAAAAACCGCCCGGATGTTTGAGGCGCTGATGAAAAACACCGCCGGCGCGGTTATTGTAAATGCCGATGATGCAAACCTCGGGAAAATAACAGGGGAGGACGCGATATCTTTTTCAATACATAACCCTTCCCGTTACAGGGCTGATGCCGTATCGCTTAAACAGTTCAGCACCGGTTTTTCACTGCGCGGAACAAATTTCACCCTTTCGCTGCCGGGGGAATATAACCTGTATAACGCCCTTGCATGCGTCGCGTTTCTCTCTGAAACCGGGATATCATTAAATGATACCGCGAAGGTGCTGCATGAATTTCAGGGGATCGAGAGACGGTTTGACGTTCACCTGAATAACAGCAGGGGACTCGTGGTCGATGACTACGCGCACAACCCTCACAAGATATCGTCACTCATGAAGGCCGTGAAAAAACTGAGAGAAAGGATCTGCTACATATTTCAGCCCCACGGGTTCGGACCGACAAAGCTGATGAGGAAAGAATACATAAGCGCCTTTGCCGGAAACCTCCGTAACGGGGACCATCTTATACTCTTGCCGATTTATTATGCCGGCGGGACCGCTCCGCGAGATATTTCAAGCTCCGATATCGCGGAGGGGGTCATCGCGGCTGGAAAATCGGCGGAGGTTGTGACGGAAAGGAGCGAAGTCCTTGCGAAAATTCATCAGCACGACGCCTTTGTCATTTTCGGAGCGCGTGACGATACCCTTTCTGATTTCGCGGGGGAAATAGCGCGCGCGATTGAATCTGTCAGGCCTCGCCGGTGACCTCTATTTTCTTTGTCATTACATTCCCGCCCCTGGGCAGGACCAGTCTCAACACCCCGTCCTTTACGGTTGCCTTTATGTTTTCCCTGTCAATTTCATCGGATACCCTGAATACTCTCTGATAGTCACCGGCGCTGCGTTCGTCTGTTACCGTTCCGGAATAATCAGGTATCGCAGGCGCGATCATGCCGTAAACTGTAAGAAGGTTTTTCTCAAGGGTTATATCAACCGATTTTTCATCGACACCCGGCATATCCGCTATCAGGAGTATATTGTTCTTTGTCTCGATGATGTCTACCGCCGGAGCGTATGTCTTCCTCTTTTTTCCCTGATCGTTTCCTTCTCCGGTTATTTTTATGTCTTTTACAGTCTCTGCCATTTTTCTTTCCTCCTTTTTTTACTATTCAGTTTGCACGGAAATCTTTTTAGGCTTTTCAGACTCGGCAAAGGGCAATTCAATGTGAAGTATTCCTTTATTGAACCTTGCCTTGACCTTATCGGCCTCAACAGCACAGGGAAGGTCTATTACCCTGTTGAAGTCGCCGTACCAGCGCTCTTTTTTCGTATAGTATTCCCCTTCCCCCAATTCTTCAGGCCTCCGTTCAAACCTGACTGTAAGGGTTTTTCCCTTCAGGCTGATATCAACTCCTTCAGGACCAACACCGGGAATCTCCGCTGATACCACGTACTTCTCTTCATCCTTCGAGATATCAACCGGGGGGAATTCACCCCTTATCGGACGTAAGGTCCTCAACAGCCCATGATTGATAAGGCTGAACTCCCTGAACGGATCAGGAAAGCTGCTCCATTTTTCCAATTCCCTTTCAAGCTCTTTGAGTAACATTTTCATGTCTCCTTTCTGATAATTTAAAATAGTTACTTTCGGACCAATAAAACGCAAAGGACATGCCAGAGGTAAGTTTATATGGAAACCAAGGGGTTAACAGAATGCTTTATTAAATGGTTCCCGGGTAGGGAGACAATATGACCTATTAAGATCAGGTTAATATGTCACAGAAAGGTCAGGTTGACCTACAGTCAAAAAAAAATCTTAATGCGGATCTGCAGAAGAGGCCGTAACGCTCTCAAAAGAAAAGCGCCCCCTGCAGGGATCGAACCTGCGACACCAGGTTTAGGAAACCTGTGCTCTATCCTACTGAGCTAAGGGGGCGGCGCTTGATTTTATATATTGACCGCTTATTGTAACAGATTCGTGACACTTATCCAATATCTCCACGCTTGAACGCAGACTTTCCCGGCAATACCGGTTTTGCCGACCGGTACAGATGAATTCCGTCTTTAATTGAAAGAAATTACTTTTTAAGCAGCTCTTGCAGGAACTGGCTCCAGTTCATAACAAGGATATTCCCGAGTCTGTAAGGCTCATCGGTATTGCAAACAACATGACACGGCACATCCGGATAATCTTCCTGAAAAGATTTCAGGCCGGTAAGCTGCGCCGTGGTAACTATCCTGGACCATTTTATTTCATAAGCGCCCGTAAGTCTTCCTGATCGTTCCATCAGCAGGTCTACCTCTGCGCCTGTGTTTGTCCGCCAGTAGTATAGATTGATAATCTTCTGTGATGCCCTTATCCATTTTATTGTTTCCATGATAACAAACTGCTCGAACAACCTGCCGAGGAGTTTCGGATCGGAAATAGCATGGTCATAACGGTTAATGATGTTCGTAACGCCGTTGTCGAACAGGTAAAATTTCGGGTGCCCTGAAAGGCGTTTCCTCAAGCTCTTTCTCCACGGTTCAAGACGAAAACCGATAAGGGTGTCGACGAGGATTTCATAATATGTCTTGACGGTCATGACGGCCTGCTGGCACTCTCGTGCAACTGTCGAATAGTTAACGATCTCTCCAAACTGACTGGCCGCCATATCGAGAAATCTCGAAAATGCGCCTATCTGCCGGACAATCCCCTCGGACTGAATCTCTTCGCGAAGGTAAATATCAACGTATGCGTTCAGAAGGTCGAGCTTGTCTGATTCTGTCCCGGCAAGAAAAACAGGCGGCAGCGATCCAAAGCGCAAAAAATGCATAAGTTGGGCCTTCCCGGAGACTTCCTGCCACATAAAGGGAAAAAGAAAACGCTGCACTGCGCGTCCGCCGAGGAGATTTGCATAGCCGCGCTTGAGTTTTCTTGCGCTCGAACCGGACATGATAAAATATAACGAGGTGCTGTCAATAAGGCACTGAACCTCGTTTAAAAGTTCAGGAACGCGCTGTATCTCATCTATAAAAACATGCTTTATGCTTTTCTTTTTCTCCATTACCTCCCTTCTCAGAAGTGACGGGTCTTTTGAATATTTAAAGAACTGATCGCTTAGCAAAAGGTTAATCTTATAAACCTTTTCCCTGAAGATACTGTTGATGAGTGTAGTCTTCCCCGTTTGCCTGGGACCGAAGAGAAAAAATGATTTGTTGACCGGCAGCTTCAGGTACCTGTCTATCATAATGTAAAATTGTATTACATAATTACAACGATGTCAACAAGACGGCTGTCAGCAGTCGGCTCTCAGAGACCGCTAACCGCCCTCCTCTTCCTGGTGCCGGATGGCTTCCTCATGGACGGACTGGAAAAGCTGAAATATGAATTCCTCGGAAAGGTTATACTCTTTCCCCATATCCTGCCTGCTGGCGAGGATCTCGAGCCACCGCTGGGGCTGAAGGGTTGAGATGTTCTTCTTCCGTTTAATGTCTCCCATCTTTCTCACGATCTCCATCCTCTTGCCTATAAGCCTGATAAGGTGTTCGTCAATACTGTCGACTTCCAGGCGCAGCTCTTTTATCCTCGTCTGGAATTCGCTGTCATCGCTCGCTTCTCTCTTTATCGTCAGGCGGTCGATCAGGTTGAGAAACTGTTCCGGCGTGATCTGCTGTCTTGAGTCGCTCAGCGCTTTTTCAGGGTCAATGTGCACCTCGATCATCAGGCCGTCATAAAGGAGGTCAAGCGCCTCCTGGGCAACAGAGAAAAGCAGCTCTTTCTTCCCGCAGATATGGCTTGGATCGCACAGCATGGGAATGCCGGGGACCTGCCGTTTAAGCTCAATGGGTATTCTCCAGTCGGGAGCGTTCCTGTACAGGACTTTCCTGGTAGTGCTGAACCCGCGATGAATTACGCCGATCTTCTTTATGCCGGCATTATTCAGCCGCTCAATGGCTCCGAGCCAGAGATCAAGATCAGGGTTGACGGGGTTTTTTACGAATACCGGTATATCGACGCCCTTTAATGCGTCGGCAAGCGCCTGGACGGCAAAAGGGTTCGGTGTTGTGCGCGCGCCGATCCACAGCACGTCTACTTTATGCTTCAGGCATGCCTCGACATGTTCAGGGCTCGCGACCTCAACGCCTATGGGGAATCCGAACTCTTCACGGACCCTCGCAAGCCACCTGAGCCCTTCACCTCCCACCCCTTCGAAGGAACCGGGGTAAGTCCTCGGTTTCCATATCCCGGCGCGGAAAAGACTGATCCCTCCCGCAACAAGTTTTCTCGCGGTTTCGACAACCTGTTCTTCAGATTCGGCGCTGCAGGGACCGGCTGCAAGAAATACCTTCCTTACCGGCAACCCCCATTCTTTTAAAGGTGTGAATGATATATTCATGTGGCAAAAAACTGGTCGGGGCGAGAGGATTTGAACCTCCGACTCCACGGTCCCGAACCGTGTGCGCTACCAGGCTGCGCTACGCCCCGTGCTATGAATAATAGCATAACAACTGATAAATATAGAATAGGGATATTCCCTTTACTCACACCTCAAACGCGTCCCTGATCAGCTCAAACATGGGTGTCCCATTTTCATAATATATGCTTAACACGTCAAACCTGCACGGCGGAAGGTCGTCGAACCTTTTCAGGTATGACAATGCCACTTTTGAAATTTTTCGTCTTTTTGCTCTGTTGACTGCTTCAAAAGGCATGCCGTATTCTATGCTTTCCCTTGTCTTGACCTCAACAAAAACCAGCGTGCCGTTGTCCCGCGCGATGATATCTATCTCACCCATAGGGACCTTGTAATTCCTCTCAATAATACTGTATCCGTTATCCTTCAGAAATGTTGCAGCGAGCCGCTCCCCTCTTTCACCTAATCTCATATGTCCCCCCCTTTAGCGCTTAGCAATCAGCAGTAAGCAGTCAGCAATTAAGGCAGATAATCACTTAATTGTTCATTTCTCATTACTCACTGTTAATTGTCTGTAAAAGCACGTCCTGTTGCCGGTGTGGCAGGCGCCGGAGCCTGTCTGCTGGACCCTTACAAGAAGGGTATCTTCATCACAGTCATAAAATATCTCTTTCACGATCTGCACGTTGCCCGAGGTCTCGCCTTTCATCCAGTATTTCTGCCTGGACCTGCTCCAGAAATGGGTCCTGCCCGTCTCTATAGTCCTTTTCAGGGCGGTCCTGTCCATATACGCCATCATCAGCACTTCATTGTTTTTTATGTCCTGTATTATGGCGGGAATTAAACCCTTATCGTTATATTTAAGCTCAGGAATCATGGCCCTCCCTCTAAGCCCTCTTGAAATCCTCGGGCTTCAGGTCGTATTTTTTGAGGATATTATAGAAATCGGGACGGTATTTTCCGGCAAGCTCCGCCGCCCTGCTTACATTGCCCTTCGTAAGCTCAAGCAGGTGGATAACATACCCTTTTTCAAACGCGGCCTTTGCCTCTTTGAGCGGCTTGAATTTTTCAGAAGCTTTATTGTTCTGCTGGATCAGCTCCTCCGTGATGACATCGTTTTCCGTCAGGGCCATCGCGAATTCAATGGTGTTTTCCAGTTCCCGCACATTTCCCGGCCAGTCATAGAGCATAAGCTTCTGCATTGCCTGGGTTGTCAATCCTTTCACCCTCTTTTTCATCCTTTCATTAAACTTTTTCAGGAAGTGTTCTATTAAAGGCGGGATATCCTCTTTGCGTTCTCTCAGCGGCGGGAGAATCACCGGAATGACGTGTATCCTGTAAAAGAGGTCTTCCCTGAAACTGCCTGCTTCAACTTCTTTCTTCAGGTCCTGATTAGTCGCGACAATAACCCTGACGTCCACTTCAACGGGCTTACTGCTTCCGACCGGATAAAACTGCCTCTCCTGCAGCACCCGGAGGCTCTTTTTCTGGAGCGAAATGGGCATATTCCCGATCTCATCCAGAAACAGCGTCCCTTTATGGGCCTGGGTGAATAACCCCTTCGAGCCCTGCATCGCGCCCGTAAAGGCCCCTCTCTCATAGCCGAA
The DNA here is from genome assembly GCA_003599505.1 of Nitrospiraceae bacterium. Lineage (GTDB taxonomy): Bacteria > Nitrospirota > Thermodesulfovibrionia > UBA6902 > UBA6902 > SURF-23. Next base: position 13,723 of record QZKO01000068.1, read on the forward strand.
AAGCTCGCTTTCCAGCAGCGTCTCCGGGATAGCCGCGCAGTTAATGGCCACGAAAGGGTGGTCTTTTCTCTCACTGCGGAGATGTATGGCCCTTGCGACGAGCTCCTTGCCGGTGCCGCTTTCTCCCTGAATATATACCGTAGAACTTGTCCTGGCGATGCGGGACACCAGCAATAAAATGTTCTTCATTTTTTCGCTTTTTGCCACAATGGTTGCGAATTCATATTTTTCTTCCAGCCGTCCCTTCAGGTCTCTTATCTCTGAAACAAGCCTGCGGCTTTCAAGGGCGTTTTTAATCTGCAGGAGAAGGTCGCGCGGATCAAACGGCTTTGTCAGGTAACTGAAGGCGCCTTTCTGCATGGCCTCTACGGCGCTCTCTATACTGCCGTACGCGGTGAGGATGAGCGCGGGGATTTCAGGGTTTATGCCGTGGACCTTTTGCATTACTGATATCCCGTCCTGCCCGGCGAGCTGCAGGTCGATAATGGATAAATCGACAGTCTGTTCACCTGCCGTCCGTACCGCTTCGTCTTCTCCGGACGCGGTAAAAACTTCGTAATCCGCGGACTCAAGCCTCATTCTCAGCACTTCGAGGAGATTACGGTCATCATCTACTACAAGTATTTTCGCAGAGGACATTGTGCTTCTCCAGGTTTTTCAAGCGTGTATGCATTAACGTATCATAATCAGAGAAAAAAATAAATCAGACAGGCAGGATAAAGGTAAACGTGCTCCCTTTACCGAGCGCGCTTTCAACGTGGATCTCCCCGCCGTGGGCCGTTATTATCTCTTTGACGATAAACAGGCCTAATCCGCTTCCCGAGATCTTGCCCGAGTCCGCGAGGAGCGCCCGCTGATACTTGTTAAAAATTACGTCTATTTTCTCTTTCGATATGCCGACACCGGTATCCGTTACCGAGACCCTCAATTCTTTTTCGGACGCATGGGCCGACAGCTTTACGATGCCCCCTGAGGGAGTGAATTTCACGGCATTGCCTATCAGGTTCCTCAGGACCTGAAGCATCCTGTCGATATCGATCTTCACAGGCGGCAGTATTTCATCCATGTCCGTCTCGATAGTGATGTTTTTAGTCTCGGACAACGGCTCCGACTCACGCACAACACCTTTAATCAGGGCCGCGATATCGTCACGGGTGAAAGTATAAACCATCATCCCGGCCTCCATCTTCGACAGATCAAGCAGCGAGTTTACCAGGTTGATCAGACGGTTGCTTTCCTCGTTTATGATGGTCAGCAGCCTTTTATGTTTTTCCGTGTGCTGTCCCTTCCCCAGCCCTTCCATAATCAGGTTTATCCCTTCTTTAATGGTCGTCAGCGGGGTCCGCAGCTCATGGGACATCAACGAGAAAAAATCCGACTTCATCCTGTCCACCTTTTTAAGCTTTGCGCACATGGCGTTAAAGGACCGGGCCAGCTCCATGATTTCCGGCGGAGAGGAAATCTTCAGGTCACCCCCGAACTCTCCCGCGGCAATATCTCTCGTTTTCTTCTGTATAAGAGAAAGCGGCTTTGTAATATTCAGGGTTATAAAAACAGAAATGCTTATCCCGGTAATCAGGTAAATCACAGAGGTAATTATCGCCGCTTTACGGGCGCGTCTCTCCGCCTGCTCCAGCTTTTTGACCTTGTCATACGTATTCTGCTGGCTGTAGTCCCTCAGCACCTTGAGCTCATTCATGATCCCGTCTGCCGCGTACTCCTTGACCTCTCTGTATTTCTCTCCCGGGTATTCCAGGCCTGATTTTACATATTGCGCCTCCTCTTCAAACGATGAAACATAAAGACCTGACAACCGCCCTATATTTGTTAAAGGGGTTTTCAGGTCTTCAGCGTCCGCCACCGATATTACTTCCCCCAGATATTTTTCAAAATCGTCTTTTGCGAGGACAAAGCGGCTGTACAGCCCCTCATCCCCCGTGATAATAAACTTCCTTTCATAATTTATCATCGAGAGGAACACATCCGTAAGTTTCCGGTCGTATTCCAGCAGGCGGTTATCTATCTCGAGGATCGACCGCGTGACTTTTTCCACCCGGTGGAGCTGGACAATGGCATAAATACTTACAGCTACGGCCAGAACAAATATAGTCAGGTACCCTATGACAAGACGGGAGAAGATAGACAGTTTCATCAGAGTTTATATCCTATTTTCCTCAAAAACTCTTTCCTGTCGGACCTGTCCGGACCCGATTCCACGCCCCTTGGAGAAAAGCCGTCCACAACCCCCAGGACTCCCCGGCCCTGCTCCGTCTCCGCGATCACCACCTCGACCGGATTCGCCGTCGCGCAATAAACACAGCACACCTCCGGACAATTCTTTACCGCGTTCAGCACACTGACGGGAAACACGTTTTTCAGGATGATCATAAACACGTGGCCGGCGCCTATGCTGCCGAGATTTTTCACGCAGGCGTCGGTCAGCTCCGGTTCATTCCCTTCCTTTCTTATCAGGCAGGGGCCTGAAGCCTCTGTAAACGCGATCCCGAATTTCGCCTGCGGCGAGGCAGTCGCGATGATCTCGTACAGGTCCTCCGCTGTTTTGATGAAATGCGTCTGTCCGAGGATGATGTTGCACCCTTCGGGGACGTCGATCCTTATACTTTTGAATTCCATATGCCCTCCCTGTTATAATCAGATAAATTTTTGTATCCCTTCAGCACGGAAATGAAAAAACTTTTATTCATCTTTCTCATCTCTCTGCATCCGGTAATCACTCCGCAGCCTGTCTCCGCCCTGACCCCACGCATAGACGGGCCCGACATGCAGATAATAAACAATAATATCACAGTGAAAACATCTATTGCCGATACCCTCGATCTTGACCGGACAATAAAATCCGGAGTAGGCAAAGAAATAATCTTTACAGTCGAGCTGATACGCGTCTGGAAATTCTGGCCCGATGAGTTCGTTGTCTCTAAAAAAGCAAGGAAATTTGTAAAATATGACAATCTCAGGGACCAGTACCTGGCGTCACTGCATGATGGAATATCACGCGCCGACGTCAAGTTCAATGACTTTGCCGCGCTTAAAGACTGGCTCTTCACTTCCAATGACGTCAACCTCGCCAATATCAGGGAGCTCGACCCGGGTCATTATTATATCAGGGTCGTCGTTGAGTCCAGGAGCATGGAGCAAATGCCCCTCATCGGTTTTATTATGCATCTCATGCCTGAAGTAGAAATGAGTCTCGCAAAAGAATCGCGGTCCTTTACCGTCGGGATGCCTGAAAAATGAAAAACCTCAAAATGCTTCTCGGCCTCCTGGCCCTCAGCCTGATCGCAGTAATTATTACGGGGATTGTGCTGAATTCACTCGGGATCGAACACGGCTCCCTCATCATAAAAATCGGCTTCATATTCATTATCGTAAATATAATCCTGTACCTGCTCCTGCTCATCTTCTTCGTAAGCAGGAACCTCGCGAGAATATACACGGAGAAGAAAAGTAAAGCCGTCGGGTCGAAATTCAGGACCAGGCTCGTTGCCTCCTTTCTCGGTCTGGTGCTTATTCCGACAGCCCTGCTTTTTGTCCTTTCGAACCAGTTGATCAACAACTCCATAGACACATGGTTCTCGCTGGAAGTGCAGAAACCCATATACGATTCAATGGACCTCGCGAAGATCCTGTACGCGAAAGAAAGACAATACGCCATGGATTACGCGAAATTGCTCGCTTCACATAAAGACTTTCCCGAGCGTAAGCCGTCTCCGTCCGGGGAAAGCGGCATGTACAGGAGCGGTCTTTTAACGGGTACGGACGGTTCAGACCTTGTCAATAAAGCCTTCAGCGGCATTCCTTCCACCGACATAACCTCCTCCGGCAGCGGCGATACGGTAAAGGCGGCCTACCCCGTTATGCAGGGGAATACGGTCTCAGGCGTTGTCGTGGTCGAGACCACGATACCTCATGAGATCGTCATGAAAACCGAGACCATCCAGAAGGCATTCAGCGAATATATCCAGGTCAAGACCCAGCAGACCCCCATACGCTTCCTGTATTTCCTGCTGCTTACGACCGCGACCCTGCTGATTATCTTCCTCGCGCTATGGGTATCGCTGCGGATCGCGAAAAGCATTACGGTGCCTATACAGTCTCTTGCCGAGGCCACAAAGACCGTGGCCCAGGGCAATCTCGATTTCAGGATCGCCATGAAGAGGGATGATGAAATAGGCCTGCTGATCGACTCGTTCAATAAAATGCTCGATGACCTGTACGACGGGAAACAGTCCCTTGAAAAGGCTTACCGGGAATCCGACCGGCGGAGACTGGGGATGGAGACCATCCTTGAAAGCATTAATACGGGCGTTATATTTTCCGACCGCTCCGGAAAGATAATAACCCTCAACAACGCTGCGTGTATAATGCTCAATATGGAGCGCGGCAGCACTGAAGGCAGGAGCTACCGTGAGCTTTTGGGAAGGCTGAAATCGGAAGAAGTCAATTCGATGGTCAAACATCTCGCGGAAAAGGGTTACGGGTCCGTTGAGAAAGAGGTCCACATATACATAAACGGCAGGCCGCTGGATTTAAGGGTATATATTACGACCGTCCAGGACTCGGAAAACAAATTCATCGGGACCCTTGTCGTGTTCGACAACCTCACCGAAATCATCATGGCGCAGCGGGCCCTCGCGTGGCAGGAAGTCGCCAAAAGGATCGCCCATGAAATCAAAAACCCCCTCACCCCGATCAGGCTTTCCGCGGAAAGGCTTCTGAAAAAATGGAATGAAAAGGCCGGGGATTTTGAAGACGTGCTCATGAGGTCTACAAAAACGATCGTTAATGAAGTAAACAGCCTCCGGTCGCTCGTTGACGAATTTTCAAGGTTCGGCAAGATGCCGAGAATAAGCCTCGAGCCGACACATATAACATCGGTAATCGACGAAGCGGTGGAGCTTTACAGCAACATGAAGGACCTGGAAATCACGACGTCGCTGGACGGCGACCTTCCGGAAATCGAGATCGACAGGCAGCAGATCAAGATGGCCCTGATAAACCTTATCGACAACGCCGTCCAGGCCCACACCGCGAAGATATGGCTCAACGCCTCTTATAATCCCGCCCTTGAGCTGATACGGATAGAGGTAATTGATGAAGGGACCGGCATAAAAGAAGAGGACCGGGACAAACTCTTCTTTCCGTATTTTTCCACAAAAAAGGAGGGCACCGGACTCGGCCTCGCGATCGTCAACAGCATCATCTCAAAACACAGGGGCTACATCAGGGTGCAGGACAACCAGCCGAAAGGGACGCGGTTCATCATTGAACTGCCGGCAGGGAGGAAGTGATGTCCCACAGACACGCTTCATGTTGTGCTTAACCGGCTTTCAATTCTTCACAATTCGCTCTGCTGAAAATATCTTGAGTAAAGATTGGTAAGGCACATCTCTTTTATTCTCCCTATATATGATTTACATCATTTCATTCTTCCAGTCACTGATTTAAAATCCCACTATAGAAGAGCGGGGCTTTTATGAGTGAGCATCCGGAAAAAAAAGAAAAACGTGATTATCTTGACGCCGATGTTTCCGATGAGGACATCTACGCAGCGATGAAAGAGATTCCCGGATATCTCGATATAACCCCCGGAGATTTCAGGGAGGTCTATCAGACCGCGTATCGTCATGCCTTGAAACGGATAACCGGCTCAGTCAAGGCGCGGGACATCATGACCAAAAAGGTTTTTTCCGTCAGGAGAAGCGCCCCTCTTGAGGAAGTTGCTGATATGCTCGCCCGGGAAAAGATCGCTGGAGCTCCGGTTATTGATGAAAACGGGAAGGTAGCGGGAGTTATCTCTGAAAAAGATTTCCTCTCCCGCATGGGGATAAAGGACCCCGGGACATTCATGGGAGTTATTGCACAGTGTCTGAAGGGCAAGGGATGCGTTGCCATTTCCATCCGTGCAAAGAAGGCTGAAGATATTATGACTTCTCCGGCAATAACCGTATCCGAAGACACTCCGCTTCAGAAAATCGCCGGCATTTTTACAGAAAAGAACATTAATCGCGTGCCGGTCACTGACTCTAAAGGAAGATTGACCGGTATTGTTTCCAGAGCAGATATACTGCGTTATCTGCCGTTTAAGGAAAAAGAGTAATTATTGAAAGCTGTAAATCAAATGCCCTGTCCGGGATGTAGACTGTCATTCCGGCTTGTCCGGGATCTTTCTTGCGGAAGGGCTGAGTGACAGCGCCATGTTGCAGGACATCGGCTTTGCAGAGATCAATACATAATATATGCGTAAAGAGACTACAATATGCTCAAAGATTATTTTATGAAAATGAGGGGCAACACAAAAAGCCCTCCGGCTGTAAGCATCGAAGAGATAGCATGGTCATGGATAGGTGCGTTCATCGGCATAGGCGCTGTAGCATATCTCAATTACAGCAGGTTTGAAAACACTGATCTTGTAATGATCGTCGGGTCATTCGGAGCATCTGCCGTACTCATATACGGAGCGATTAAAAGCCCTCTCGCACAGCCCAGAAACCTTATCGGAGGACACGTTATCTCTGCCGTGATCGGGGTAACCTCTTATAACCTGATGCATGAACATATGTGGCTTGCTTCTGCAATAGCAGTTGCAACATCCATTGCGCTCATGCACGCGACAAAGACACTTCACCCTCCGGGAGGAGCAACCGCACTGATCGCGGTTATAGGCGGTGAAAAAATACATAACCTCGGCTACCTGTATGCAATTGTCCCGGCAGGAGCAGGGGCCGTTATCATGCTTGTCATCGCCCTCATTATCAACAATATCCCTCAAAAACGCAGATATCCTGAATTCTGGGTATAACTGAGGGAGGATGGTGGAGGATGGGAGGATGGGGTCAGGTCTACACCTTAAACAACGTTATTTTTCTTAAAAGCTCATCGATTCTTTTTTTCAGTTTTTTGTCCTTTGCCAGTTTATGACAAAACCGATAATTTGTTTGTGATACTGCCGCCTCACTTATGCCAAAATATTTGCCGATTTCCTTTAGAGTTTTTCCGCTAAAATTGCGGCATAAATAGATGGCATAATTCCTTGAAAATGACAGATCATCTCTGATTACGGATTTAATTGAATTGTATATTTCATTTATGTCCGGTGATGATGACAATTTACTCAATGCAGGAAGATCACGGTTTTTCTCTCTGCCTTTTATAAAGTTCTCGTGTATCTTTTCAATGAAATTATCACTCCCTAAAATTGTTGAAGCAACTGTACCTTCTAAAGGCGAGTCATCATTGCCGACCTTTGACATTACAAAATCTCTATATCGTGCAAACGAAGACATGCCGTTGCCTTTAAAGTATTCCAGAATAAAATCAACCGCTAACCATTCCGGTTTCTCTTTGCTCCCGATATAACACGGATAACTGGACCATTTGTACTTTTCAGGCATTTCTACAATGCCTGCCCTGACCGGATTCAGATGGACATACCGCGAAAGTTCTCCCGCATACGCGTCAGCTTCCACGAGGATCGCTATATATCTCCCCTGAAACAGGTGGCCGGACCGGCGATGTCTTACATTATAGAAAGTTGTATATGCGCCATTTATATGGCGCATGATCTGTGAAAGATTGCCTCGTGGAGTTTCCATCAGCAGATGATAATGATTGCTCATCAGGCAATATACATGGATTACTGCTTTGTACCGCAGGTATGCTGACTTCAGATATGAAAGAAATTGTTCCCTGTCGCGATTGTCTTTAAAAATGTCTTTCCGCTCATTACCTCTTGCGGTCACATGATAATACGCTCCCGGGAATTCGATTCGCAGTGGTCTTGCCAAATTCCATGCCCCAAATAAATTTATTCATTATAAGAAAATTGGAAATTAAATTGAAAGATTGATTTTGCAATACTGATTTAAGGTGTAGACCTGACCCCAGCAGGATGTTGACCCCAACAGGATGACCCTTGTATTAATATCTATCATGCTGCAAGTAATCTCTTTATCCTTTTTTTATTGTTGTGCCTTCAAATTTAATTCTATCCATTTGAGAGCATTTTCATAGTAGTCAAACCTTATTGTCTTATCAGTTCTGTCAGGACATTTTTCTGTGCCCGAAGATATCCATGTTAAGCCCATCAACCTGCCATCTCTGCCATATTGATTAATTGAATAAACTGTGCGGGCGCATACATACTGGTATTGTTTAACAGTCGCAATCGTATTCAAATATATAAGGTTCACATCAGCACCGGGATTATATTTAGAGTAAGAAGTATTTCCCAATGCACCATAACCTTTTTCAACCGTAGTTAATGGAATTAGTATCAACGACATATCTACAGATGTTTTTTCCATGAGCCGCTTTATGAGTGTGGGCATCATAAAATCCTTATTATCTTCTGTCGGTGGTTTGACTACTTCGATTCCGTCTAAGGTTATTATTCTTCTAGGTCCATAGACTGTGTATTCTGTAGTGCCAGGTATAGCTTCCCCAATCATGACGCGCGAGTTCACTGGAAGAGGAGTAGTATCTACTGGTATTTTATTATTTACTACCTTTGCTTCTTTCCAGTAACATCCGAAAAATATAATCAGTGAAAAGATACAAATCAAAAGTAACGAGTATTTTTTCATCATGGTTTCTCCGTAATGCCCAACGAGTCTGTAGAAAAAGTCGGTTTTTAATTATCTTGCTCTTTGAATACAGGAATACAGAGGGGTCAGGGCTTGAAAGTGTCCAGATTCTTCTCGATATGATGAACTATCCCCCGGAGTTTCCTGTCCTCTCTTATTTCCTCCGT
>QZKO01000030.1 GCA_003599505.1 Nitrospiraceae bacterium
TTAGCCATCATCATCGCGTAACAGGGATACAAACATCCATGAGAACAACCTTCCACATGGTTGATTGTATAGTCGCCATACTCAACGGCTGTCTTGTAGAGAAGGGATTTCCGTTGAATAAGGGTGGTTTTTGGGTTCATATCTTCTTCCTTAAACTAATTTGATAGTCATCATAGTTCATGGATGTTGCAGGTTTTTTTGTTTTAGGAGTAAGTGTTGGATTGCGGTCAATATACAATGCGGTATTTTCCATCTCTTTTATCTTTTGCTTGTATTCTTTTTCAGAAAACGTAATACCATATTTCATAATAAGATTTACAATTACTTTTTTTAGTGATACTTTTCCACCAGTTGACGGCAAGCTTGCCAGAATATCTTGATAGATGTCAAATCCTTTCAGGAGTGTTAAGTCAGGGAATTCAAATTCAAATAGCACGCCCTGTTTGTTTCTTTCTTTTGCCAGCATCTCTTTCCATTTTCTATTCATATTATCAGCCATCAAAATCAGACCGTCTTCATGATTGGAACCGAAAAACAATCTGTATTTCGGTAAATGGCTGGATCTAATTTTGATAGGTATATTTACCGTATATCTGAAAACCTCTTTAATTTTTTCCTTATATTTCCCTATAAACTGTTCTTCTGCCCGATGTATGTCAATTGTGCCGCTGTAATAATTCTTTAAGATTTCCTGCCAATAAGCTCCACCAGCAATAGCATCCATTTTTTCAATAGTGTTAATGTCCTCATCACTCTCATAATCAGTTATCTCATCGTCTTTAAATAAGTCCTCAAATTTCAGTAAACGGCATCCTTCTCTGAGAAAGCCGGCTGAATTAAAATTCATAAGCAGTTCCAGTGTGAAGAAATTGTTGTTCTTTATTTGATGGAAATTATTGAGGTTCAAGCTTTTAATCCCATAGGGATCAACATACAAAAAAACATTATTGTTTCTATCCATCGATAAAATATTTTTCAGGTTGTCCTCGAATGCTCCGGCCAAGATATTTGTGTTTGGATAATTTTTTAGATTGCTTTTTAAATCTTCACTATACTTCTTCTCAATAAAAAAGCCGTTAACGAAAGGCTGCTTTTGAATTGCAGCTCTTATATGCTCAGCGATAATAACTGGAGATCCATTCTCCCCGTCATCAAACTTTCCTTTACCTGCAAAACAGTCGAATATAACTAACGGCTTGCCTGTTCTAAGAATCTTCGATATATACGGGACTAAGTAGTAGTCAAGAATTCTATCCTTGAATATGGACCAAGGCTTTTTTTCTTTAAAAAAATCTTTTGTCTGTCCCATTTGCATACCCTCCCTGCAAAGGATGTTCTAATATATCACATCAATAATGCATTGAGGAGTTAAATCCTGCCTCCCCGCCTTTCTATAAGGCATATCACAAACTATCTGACGGTCCTTTAAGACGCTGTTTACCGATAATGTCAATCATCTCCTCCATGAATTCCTCGTCCTCAATCATTCTTGCTACCACGCCTTTTCTTTCCCTTTCAGGCAATTCTTTTAACGCCCTCCAGAACACTTCCGATACCGCTTCGTTTATTGTCATAATTCCCTGCCTCCCTCTTCATGCCTCCACGCCCTCTATCCTCCATATCATCGAGCTTGTGTCAAAGCTCAACTCATACAAAGTCTTACCGTCCGTTACGGAAAAATGGTGGACCAGGCTTTGTCCCTCGCTTGTTTTCCACATATAGGTTATTTCTTTGACCTCAAACGTCTTCCCCGACCATTTGAACCTGACAGGTCTAACCCTGTAGCGGGGACCGAATGAGACCATGACGCTTATGTGTTCGCCGATACGCATCACATCTTTCTTATTATGCCGACGACTTTTCCCAGGACCCTTACGTCCTCAGCGTTATAAGTTGCGGGCTTCATGGTTTTGTTTTCAGGTTTCAGGACTATCTTTCCCTTCTGCCTGAACACCCTTTTTACGGTGGCTTCGTCTCCGATGAGGACCACGCCTATTTCGCCGTTTTCAATTGTTTGCTGTTGTTTTACTATCGCTATGTCGCCTTCAAATATCCCGGCCTCCATCATGCTGTCGCCTGTAACCCGCAGGGCGAACCCGTCTTCGATCTTAAACAGGCCCTTATCAATCCGGATATGGTCCTCTGTATCTTCCGACGCCAGAAGGGGCGCCCCGGCCCTGACCCTGCCGAGAAGGGGCAGTGTCGTGTCTTCCGCCGGTCTCAGCCCTGATATCTCAAGCGCCCTCTGTTTGAAGGGCAGTTTTTTCAGAAGCCCCTTTTTTACGAGCGCGTTTATATGCAGTTGCGCGGACAGGGGGCTTGCAAAACCGAAGTGGGCGGCGACTTCCCGCACCGTCGGTGGAACGCCTTTTTTTATTATGTGTTTTTTGATGAATTCAAAGACCGACAACTGCCTTGCGGTAGGCTGTCCGGGTTTTATAGTCGCCATAAGGATATACTATACAAATGTATAGTATATGTCAAGGGAGAGGGGGCGAGGTCTATCGGCTTGACTATGCGCAATGCTAAGTTTTATTCTTACGTTGATGAAGAAACTCTGGGGCGGCAGATTCACGGAGAAGACGGAGAAGGTTGTGGAGAGCTTTACCTCTTCACTGGCTTTTGACGTCCGTCTCTGGAAGTACGACATCGAAGGCAGCGTCGCCCACGTAAAGATGCTCGGGAAGCAGAAGATCATCCCGCAAAAAGACGCCGTCCTGATCCTCCGCGGCCTTGAAGAAATAAGGGAGGATATCCAGGCGGGCAAATTCAGGTTTCATGACAGCCTTGAAGACGTTCACATGAACATCGAGCATGCTCTTATAAGAAAAACAGGCCCTGCCGGAGGGAAACTCCATACCGCGAGGAGCAGGAATGACCAGGTGGCCCTTGATCTCAGGCTTTATCTCAGGGATGAAATTTCCGAAGTCCTGAAACTGGTAAAGAAATTTCAGAAGACAATCGTCTCGGCAGCGGAGAAACACGTCGACACTGTTATGCCGGGGTTTACCCATTTCCAGAAGGCGCAGCCCGTACTGCTCGCGCATCATCTGCTTGCGTATTTTGACATGCTTGAGCGCGACCGGGAGAGGTTCGGGGACTGTCTGAAGAGGGTAAATGTCCTGCCGCTCGGGTCCGCGGCCCTCGCAGGCACGACATTGCCTGTAGACAGGAGATATGTCGCGCGGCTCCTGAAATTCCCGAAGATGTCCGAAAACAGCATGGACGCCGTGTCCGACAGGGATTTTGCCGTTGAATTTATTTCAGCGTCGGCAATGCTGATGACCCATCTGTCGAGATTTTCCGAAGAGATGATTATATGGAATAATGACGAGTTCGGGTTTGTCGGGCTGCCGGACGCGTTTACAACCGGTTCGAGTATCATGCCCCAGAAGAAGAACCCCGACGTCCTTGAGCTGACACGGGGGAAAGCGGGAAGGGTCTATGGTCACCTGATGTCGCTGCTGACCGTTATGAAAGGGTTGCCCCTTGCGTACAACAGGGACATGCAGGAGGACAAGGAGCCTGTGTTTGATACGGTCGACACGGTGAAAGCGTGTCTTGATGTGCTGGCTGAAATGATGCCGAAAGTCAGGTTCAACAGGAACGCGATGAAGAAATCGGCGGAGGGCGGGTTTCTTACAGCCACTGACCTCGCTGAATACCTTGTCAAAAGGGGAATGCCTTTCAGGGAGGCCCACAGAGTTACAGGAGAAGTCGTCAGATACTGCATTGACAACAAGAAGATTCTGGGTGATTTGAGCGCTGAAGAATTCAGTCGGTTTTCAGATCTGATCAGAGGAGATGTTGCACATTATCTCACCGTAAAAGCCTCGGTTGAAGGAAAAACGTCCCCCGGCGGGACCTCCGGTAAGACAGTGCTGGCGAGGATCAGGCAGATAAAGGGGCAAAAGGCAAAAGGCAAGAGGCAAGAAATAAAAGGCAAGAGGCGAGAGGCGAGGGGCGAGGGGTAAAAATGAGGACTGCTGTTTACTTTATCTGCTTATCGCTTACTGCTTACTGCTTACTGCTTGCCTCTTGCGGGAGGAGGGGGGACCCGGTCCTTGTGGAGCCCCGCGACGAGAGGGCTGCCGGAACTGAAAAAGGCCTGGAGGGTCCCGGGGATTCTTTAACAGAGCAGAAAAAGAGTGTACAGGAGATAATCCGGATGTCCGCGCCGGAGGCGCCGACCAGGCTGCTCGGTCTTTACACACTGAAGGACATTGTCCTTACATGGGATGAAGTAGCGGAGCAGAATATTACCTACAGGATTTATCGCTCCGCCGGAGACAGCTTCACATTGGCAGGCGAGACGGTCACGCCGGCCTTTACCGATAAAAATGTGGAACCGGATAAAAAGTATCTTTACAGGGTGACCGCGGTCGGCGCGACAGAAGGCCCGCCGTCTGAAGAAATAATGATTATCACGGAGATCCACTGAGATGAGAGAAAAAATACTGAAGGCGTTTGAAGACAGTATATCTGTCAAGCAGAAATTTGTTCAGGAAAATATCGATACTATAATTGAGGTGTCCAAACTCATCGCGGACTGTTTCAGCAAAGGGGGCAAACTCCTGCTCTTCGGCAACGGCGGCAGCTCTTCGGACGCGTCGCACATCGCGGGTGAATTTGTAAACAGGTTTACAAAAGACCGTCCCCCGTTTCCAGCAATTGCCCTTAACACCGATATGGCGGTCCTGACCTCCATATCAAATGATTATGATTTTTCGGAGGTCTTCGCGCGTCAGATGAAGGCTTTCGCCCAGGAAGGAGACGTTGTCATTGCCATAAGCACAAGCGGGAATTCGCCGAATGTGCTGAAAGCCATAGACGTGGCAAAAAAGAAAAAGATAAAGACGGTCGCATTTACAGGGTCAAAAGGAGACAAGCTTGCCTCAAGGACGGATTATGTTTTTGCCGTCCCCTCCGCGGTCACTCCGAGGATACAGGAAACCCACATTACCCTCGGACACGTCATCTGCCAGACAGTGGAGGAAATACTCTTCGAAAGCCACAGGAAGAAGTAGGTTTTACATTTGCATATGGGAAAAATTATCCTGTCTCTGATTTCTTTTCTCCTGTTGCCGGGTGTTTCAGGAGCGGAGGAGCAGGTCCTTAAATTACGGACCAGCCATAATCCCGGTCATATGAGGATTGTCCTGGAAGGTCCCGTGTCCTCAATAGACTACGCGGTAGTAAACCAGAAAGGACAGAATATTATTGTTACCTTTCCAGGCGACGATGTTTCCATACAGGCGGAGAAAACGGCGGTCCCTTTCAGGCAGACGGACAAGGACAGGATTATGTTTTCTCCAGGCGGGTTCAGTGGAATAAAAGTCCTGACCCTCCGGGACCCGGTCAGGCTTGTGATAGATGTATTTCAGGAAGGGCAAAAGGTTGAAAACAAGAAAGAAGATGAAGGGACACGGCATGCCGCAGCCCTGCAAAAGTATGCAGGGGGATTAGTTGTTATCGATCCCGGGCACGGGGGGTTTGAAAGCGGGACCGTTAAAGGTGACTATGCGGAGAAAAACGTTGTTCTGGATATCGCAAGAAAGCTCGGCGCGCTTGTTGAAAAGGGGCCTTTAAAAAGCTCCCTGACAAGGACCGGAGATCTCTTTATGAGCATGGGTGAGAGAGTGAGGTCAGCCGCCGGCATGGAAACGGATATTTTCATAAGCCTTCATATTGGAAATCATAAGGATATGATAATTTATATGCCTGTGGTTACGGAGTCCGCTCCTGAAGACATTAGGCCGTATTTATATATCAAAGGCCAGGGGGCGTATCTTAAAAAGACCGTAGCGCTGCTGAACGCCGTAAAGGAAGCAGCGGCCGGGGATTTTGGAAGCGATATGGTTACAGTGAGGCCGCTCCCTTACAGCATCCTTTCCAGGATAGACGCGGCGGCCCTCATGGTTGAGCTGCCTTCATTTGATTACGTTGAGTATACGGACGATTTTAAACTGAAAGTAGCAAGTTCGATAAACAAAGGAATTTACCTGTATGAAGAGAGCGAAGCGAAACAGCAGGATTAACGGGATTTATATTTATGCGCTGATTGTCGCTTTTGTCGTCAGCATGGGAGCGAGTTATTTTTATCTGAAGGGGAAATTTTCATTTGATTCATCTTTCATTAACGAACTTGAGTCAAGACAGGCTGAAGATGCCCGCAAAGGACAAAAGAAAGACACCCCGATGCTCTATGAACGTCAGGAAACCGCTTTGCCTGCCGGCGGGGGTGAGGAGGCCGGGATGCATGCTTCCGCGGAAGACGCCGTCAGAAAATATCTGCAGGCTTACGGCGTGAGACTGCTGGATTTATACGTGGACAACGAAGGGGTTGTGTATGTCGACCTGGGAGATGAACTGAAAAAAAATTTCAGAGGCGACGCAGCCGCTGAATTAAACATTATCGCGGGATTGTACAAAAGTATTGAACCGGCTGTCCCGGGGTTTATCGCCCTGAAGATTCTCATAGAAGGGCATGAGGCGGAAACCCTCGGCGGACATATCGATATTTCAAAACCCCTGAGGAAAGAAATTGCCGAAAATACGTGAAGACATGCCCATAGGCGTTTTTGATTCAGGGGTCGGGGGCCTCACCGTCATGAGAGAGATAATGAGGCAACTGCCTGAGGAAAATATTTTATACCTGGGCGATACGGCGCGAGTCCCCTACGGGACAAGGTCGCCTGAGACCGTTGTAAAATATTCAGTTGAAAATACCGAGTTTCTCATGTCGCGGGGGATTAAGCTCCTTGTTGTCGCGTGCAATACATCCTCTTCCGTAAGCCTTGATATATTGAAGGACAAGTTCCCTGTCCCCGTGATAGGAGTCGTAGAGCCCGGCGCAAGGGCCGCTGTCGCAAATACAAGGTTGAAAAAGGTAGCAGTAATCGGAACGGAGACCACGATAAAAAGCGGTTCCTACGAGAAGGCGATTAAGGCCCTTGACGGCTCAATAAAAGTTTCGGGAGTCGCGTGCCCTCTCTTTGTCCCGCTTATCGAGGAAGGCTGGCTTGAAGGCGAGGTGGTCACGCTTACCGCTGAAAAATACCTTGAGCCTCTTAAACATAACGGCGCCGACACGCTTGTGCTTGGCTGCACTCATTATCCGATGATAAAAGGCGTGATTGAAAGAGTCGCTAAAATTCCCCTGATAGATTCAGCGATAGAGACCGCGAAAGAAGTAAGGAGAGCGCTCGGGGCCGCAGACATGCTCAGGCAGGATTCAACGGACGGCGTGAAAGAATTTTTCGTGACAGACGCGACGGAGAAGTTTGTAAGAACAGGTGAAAGATTTTTCGGGCATAGAATCATAAACATATCAAAAATCAGCCTGCCATGAAACGCAAGTCTTTGGTTTTCCAAGGGTTTTTCCCACCGAAGTCGGATATTTTTACACTATTTCTAAAGAAATCAGCATTCTGTTTACATTTCTTACACAAAAAAGCAGCATCGGTCATAAAGCCGGTTGCTAACTTATTGATACTACAACTTTCATATTTATGGCATAAGAGTTGCTTATTTTTATAGGATTGATTCGGTTTCTTAAGAGCGATTTAACTAAATCAGCAGAACGAGTATTTATATGTCAGCCAGGGCAGCGGGTTTGGTTCTCTTTGTTTTTTTGTTTGTCCTAACAACGGCGTATATTTCAAAGACCCCGCATCCGGCGCGCGGGCTTTGATATCAGGCAATTTCAATCAGACCGGACAATAAAAAGAAAGAAGAAACTATTTATGAAAAACAAAAGGTTCTTTACATCGGCAATTGCTGTCACAGTGATATTACTGACGGCTTCAATCGCACTGGCTGTTCCGGGAGCTAACTTTGTGTATAATGAAACAGACCTCGGGGGAACCTGGCAGTATGACTACACATTCTTCAATACATCCACTGAAGGGGAATTCCTGTATGAAGTGTTTTTATTTCTGCCTCAGGAGATGGATGTAACAGGGCTCTCTCTTCCCACAGGATGGGATGGAAATCCGTGGGCAGGAGAGAATGCCACCTCATTCCTTAATGCTTTTTCTACGGAGATTCCATATGACATAGCCGCCGGAAGCTCTCTCGGGGGGTTCAGTTTTATAACCGGCAGCCAGATAGGCAATATCTCATATGAGGCAAATCTCTCCGGGGACAATGTTATCTCCGGCACAACCGTGGTTGTGCCTGAGCCTGTGAGCGTGATACTTTTTGTTGCGGGCGGAGCAGTGCTGGCAGCAGGAAAGTTCGTGAGAAGGAAGAGAACGGCATAGTAACACATGCAGCTTCTGCTTCTTGACAGACAGAACGTTCCGTGATAAGTAGCTCAATATAATAAAGTTGACATTGCGATACCGGATGGCTGCTGATCAATCAGCGGGGACGATTTTTTGTTTTCAAAAGGGGTACGATGATTACAAAACTGCTTGCTCTATTGATTACAGCAATAATTCTTTCTTTGCCGGCAGGGTCACAGGCGCAAAATGTGACCTCTATTTCAGTTGAGCCGGTAAACCCTCATATCAATGTCGGCGATTTTATACAGTTCAGGGCCATCGGCGCCATGGACGACGGCACTACACGGGTGCTGAGCCCGCTTTCTTCTACGATCGCAGCTTCGGAATGGAGTCATACCTGCGCTGTTTTGCCCGGCGGTACGGTTAAGTGCTGGGGCTATAACTACAACGGTGAATTAGGCGCGGGAACTCCTCCTAATGAGGCGCCGTGGGCTGCTTACTCTCCGGTTTCAGTGAGCGGAATTTCTAATGCAATAACGGTTGCCACAGGACAGCAGCACAGTTGCGCTGTCCTGTCCGACGGCACGGTAGAATGCTGGGGTGCGAATGTTTATGGACAGCTTGGCAATGGCGGCACTGCAACTGCATATACCCCGGTTCCCGTCAGCCTAATCAATAATGCGATCGCGGTTGCCGGAGGTAAGCTTCACAACTGTGCGCTCCTGTCCGACGGCATGGTAGCGTGCTGGGGCTATAACTACGCCGGGCAGTTAGGGATGGACAGGGCAGGCCCTGATAAGTGTTATTACGACTTATATTCCTGCAGCTCCACGCCTGTCGATGTTGCAGGAGTCGCAAACGCTATTGCAATTGCTGCCGGAGATGAGCATAGTTGCGCCCTTCTTTCAGACGCCACAGTGAAATGCTGGGGCTGGAATTATTATGGTCAGTCGGGTAATGGAGACGGCATACAATATCACATTTCTCCAGTTGCTGTAAGCGGCATTGATAATGCTGTTGCGATTGATGCTGAAGGGCATCACACATGCGCGCTCCTTGCGGACGGCACAGTCAGATGCTGGGGATATAATGCCTACGGCGAACTTGGCGACGGCACAAGAAATACCGCCTTCACGCCAGTTGCTGTGAACGGGATCGACACTGCGACTGCCATCGATTCGGGACGGGACTTCAGTTGTGCGCTGCTTGCGGACGGCTCAGTAAAATGCTGGGGAAAAGGCGAGTACGGCTCATTGGGTAACGGAGCAAATAATGATTCACTGGTCCCGGTCACAGTGAGCGGGATTAATGACGCAAGATCGATCACTGCCGGTGCGCTTCACGCATGCTCTCTCCTTTCCGGCGGCATAGTGAAATGCTGGGGCTACAACACTTACGGCGCACTGGGTGACGGGACAGGGATACAATCTAACGTCCCCGTGGCGGTAAGCCTGTTGATTATGGACACGGCGGGTTCCATTGTCTGGAGCAGCAGCAACGTCCCTGTCGCTACAATCAACAGCATAGGACTGGCAACCGGGATTGACGATGGCGTCTCTGCCATCACGGCCACTCTTGGGGATTTAAGCGGAAGCACGACCCTTACGGTCGGAACAGTTTTCAATCTTTCAATAACAAAAGAAGGCGCGGGCAGCGGCACAGTAGTCAGTCTTGACGGCTGGATCAATTGCGGTCCGGATTGTGGGGAGACTTATGGCCAGGGTGCAGTAGTGACACTTCAGGCTGATGCAGCAAACGACTCGCTCTTCGCAGGTTGGTCGGGAGATCCCGACTGCGCCGATGGGACTGTGACAATGGATGCCAATAAGACCTGCACGGCGACCTTTAGCCTCGATGTTCATACCATCACTGTCACTAAAAACGGCACAGGGACCGGCACGGTCCTCATAGGCGGTCCCGGCGGGCCGATTGTTTGCGGAGGCGATTGTCAGGAGACTTATCCGTCAGGCACAGGGATACTGCTTGATACAATCCCCTTTGATGATTCGGAATTTGCGGGCTGGTCAGGCGACCCTGACTGTGAAGACGGCAATGTGCTTATGGATGCGGACAAGACCTGCAATGCAACATTCAATCTGCAATCACACAGGCTTATTATCGGTAAGCCCGGCAATGGAAGCGGAACGGTAACAAGCGTTAATGTTGCCGGGATCAACTGCGGCAATGACTGCTCGGAACTTTACCCTGTTGGAACAATAGTGACCCTTCAGGCAACACCTGACCAATGGAACAATTTTGCATGGGGCGGAGACCCTGACTGTGCTGACGGCGAAGTAACTATGGGCGATACGGATGTTACATGCTTTGCTGTCTTCAGTGTTCAAACCTATACACTTACCTTGACCAAAGACGGATCAGGCAGCGGAGTGGTTGCAGCAGATCCGGGAGGAGTAAACTGCGGGTTGAACTGCCCGTCCGCAGATGCTGTATACAACGGCGGCACGGAAGTGACGCTTACTGCCGGGACAAATCTGCCCTGGATATTCATGGGCTGGGGCGGAGACCCTGATTGCTCTGACGGCATAGTGACAATGGATGCAAACAGGAATTGTACCGTGACATTTGTATCCCTTGAAGACCTGCAGTTCCAGCAGATGCAGTTGCTGAGGATTGAATCCCGGAAGACGCCGGAGTTCCGCATTGAAAACGGCATTCCGCGTTTTATCAGCATGAGGGTCCCGATACCGGCCGCATTGCCGGATGATCCGGTTATACAGGCGCTCGATTTCCTTGACAGGTACAAATATCTTTATCGCATTAATGAGCCGTACAAAGATATATACCTTAAGAGGATAAAGACTAACAGGTTTGATGAGATCGGCGGAGGCACTCCCGATCCTTCCAATATAGAACAGCACCTTTTCTTCGGACAGCAGAAAGACGGCATACCTGTTTACGGAGCAAACCTCAGCGTGCATATGCGGGGGAGCGAGATCACCAGCACAAACGGGAATTATCTGACAAACCTTCCTGACTTTAAACTTCCCGCTGTTCAATCTCCGGCAGCAGAGGCCATTGCACTGGCGGACGTTCATGGCTCAAGTAAAAAAATTACCGGCAAGACAAAGCTCTTCTACTACAACCGGGGCCTGACCGCTATCGGCGGGGGCACGCCTGATCCGGCAGACACACCCACAAAACTCGCATGGCGGGTGATGGTGAGAGGCTTGCGCAATTCAGATGGGGCAGGCACGTCCTGGAGGCTCTTCATTGACGCGCAGGACGGGAGCGTGCTTTCAAAAATAGATAACTTGCAGACACACGGCGCAAACAAGGATTTCGATATAGAGACGGCAAACAATACAACTTCCAACACCTGCTGGAACGGATTAAACACGGACGACGACGAATGGTTTGACCAGGACGGAGAGACAGGTTATCCGGGCGCTGACGACGATAACTACCTGGATGGACAAAATGCCTATGATTTTGCCCATCAGACCTATAACTTCTATTTTGATAATTTCCATCACCACTCATGGAACAACGGGCAGGGTGGAGTCTGCGGCATCTTCGGCTGCCCGGACGAGGCCCAGGTCGAGGTCATGGTGCATGTGGGCAACAACTGGGATAACGCGTCTTACTCGCCCGACTGCGATCATCTGAAGTTCGGCGAAGGATACGCGAGCGATGATGTCTTCACGCATGAATACACACACGCTGTAACAAGATGGTCTGCTGAACTGGAGTACGAAAACCAGTCCGGCGCGCTGAATGAAAGCTACTCGGACGTAATGGCGGCAATGCTGGATGATGACTGGTTTGAAGGAGAGGGCAAGCCCATTAATGGAGAAGACGGGGACAGGGGCGGAACTATAGGCGGGTCCACTGACATAGACGGGAATCCTGTTGGGGACGGTATCAGGGAAAAAGGCAGTGAGTGCGATAATGGAGTCGCTAATGACGGCGGCGGCAATGGAGTTGATGACGATGATGACGGTGTTATTGATGAGGGATGCCTTGAGACGGACATTGATTGCGGGAACGGACAGGATGATGACGGCGACGGGTTCAATGACGAAGGCTGCCCGGAAACCGGCAATAACTGCGGCGACGGTGATGATGATGACAATGACGGGTACATCGACGAAGGCTGTCCTGGAAGCTGTCTGGACGGCATTGACAACGGGCTGACCGGCGAGTTTGATGTAGCGGATACCGATTGTGTTTTACGCGACCTCTCCGACCCGGCCAGGAAAGGCGACCCGGACCACATTTACGCAAACATGAGCGGAGACGGTTATGGGATACGTGTGCTTGAGCCTGGAACGGATGTCAACTGCGACCAGGATGATCCAAATTATAATGACTGCGGCTGGGTCCATACCAACAGCAGCATACCCAACAAAGCGGCATACCTCCTCACAATGGGAGGGGTACATCCCGGCTCAGGCATTGCCGTCAGAGGCCTCGGCGGCCCGGGCGGAGACGGAAGGGAAAAGGCGCGTAGGCTCTACTACGACGTGCTGACCACGCGCATGTTCCCGAACGCCTTTCTTATCGACGCCCGCGATGAGACCGTCGAGCTGGCCGCGATATACGCTGAAAACGACGACTATGGATTTCTGAACCTCGATGTGTGCAGCGTGATGAATGCCTTTGCTGCTGTCGGACTGGGGGCTTCAGATGTTGACTGCGATGGAACTGCCGACTACAGGGACGGGGACAACGACGGCGACGCCATCAGGGACAATGATGATAATTGCCCGTATGTTCCCAATATTCAGCAAGACGATATGGATGGAGACGACATTGGCGACAGGTGTGATACCGACACGGACGGTGATGGAATAGAAAATAGGTGGGACAACTGCCCGACTGTGGACAATGCCGACCAGGATGACGCTGATATCGACGGCACAGGCGATGCCTGTGAAGACGACGACCTTGACGGCGTGTTTAATCCTGTAGACACCTGTCCCGGCGTGTCGAACACCGGAAACGATATGGACGGCGACGGTATTGATAACGCCTGTGACACTGACAATGATAATGACGGGATTGAGAATGAGCTGGACAATTGTCCTTCTGACTATAACCCACTCCAGCGCAACAATGATGATGATGAATACGGTGATTCATGCGACAATTGCGATACTGCGGACAATCCGGACCAATATGACATGAACAATGACGGACAGGGAGATGCGTGTGATGATGACATTGACGGTGATGGCACTCCCAATGCAGATGACCCGTGCCCGATCGATCCACTGCCTGTCCTTATCCTCCGCGGTAATGAAATCCTGTCGTGCCAGTCGAATGAAGACCTGGCGCAGTTGTTTTCCGGCAACTTCGGAGACTTTGTAGAAGGCATGTTCAACTTCCCGTCTCTGACCGATTCGATCAAGCTCCCGGTCTTCCCGTGCATTGACGACGGGTGCCCGGACTGGCTCGATGAAAATTACATGACCGAGGTTTCATTAAGTCTGCCCGCCGGCATGGAGGCTCGCATCGTTGACGATAAAGGCTTTGTCATAAGCAAAGGAAGGGCGGGCATTGTAATGACTGTGCGCTTCCGTCCTGCTGCGGATTCATTCTTCCGGTTTGCAGGCAACTTGCCGTCTCCAACCGGAGTGGTCAGGACGCTTTCAGAAGTAGGTGTTCAGCCCGTCGCGTTTAAAGGGCAAAACTACTTTATTGAGATATATCCCTCTGCGGACGTTGTCCCAGGACAGCAATATCCGTTTACAATCCGGGTACGGAGCGGCGCTGATATTGACGGCGACGGATACCCGGCGACAGTTGACTGCAATGACAATAACCCTGCAATCAATCCTGGGGCGGTTGAAATAGCGAACGACGGTATAGACGAGGACTGTAATCCGGCGACGCCTGTCAGCACTGTTTCCGGCATCGGGTTGAACCAGCCTCTGCCGGGATTTAATGCAAGTCTTCATGTAAATGTTAACGGGACGAATCCTGGCGCAGGCATGGTGAAATACCGCTACAGCAGGGAGAGGCTGACCCTCACGAGTACGGCAATTTCATCGATTTCCGTATCCGGAGGGACAGCGACCGTCACAGGCACCGGCAATGCCGTAAGGACAGGCGGCGCAAGCTGCACGGGCTGTCCGTATACAGTAACAATTGTCGAAGGCAGCCCCGACAGGATGAGCATCAGTATAAACAATGGAGCATACTTCAAAGACCCTGCGTCCGGAGCGCGGGCTTTGACTTCAGGCAATTTCAATCAGACAGGACAATAAGGAAAGGGAACAGCGTTTCAGGAAGAAGAGAAAAAAACTGAACATATTCCCGTAACTAACAGGAAGGCCCGGAGAAATCCGGGCCTTCCTGTT
Source organism: Nitrospiraceae bacterium (assembly GCA_003599505.1). GTDB lineage: Bacteria > Nitrospirota > Thermodesulfovibrionia > UBA6902 > UBA6902 > SURF-23. The sequence continues at coordinate 14,552 of QZKO01000030.1, forward strand.
TTATGGTATAATGACAGCCTGAAGCACGGGGACAGATAACGGAGGAGACCATGCGTCCTGACGGAAGAAGGGCAGATGAGTTAAGAAGTATCAATATCAAAACCAGTTTCCTGAATACGGCTGAAGGCTCCGCCCTCATAGAGATGGGAGGGACGAGGGTAATATGCACCGCTTCAATTGAAAACAGGGTGCCGCCGTTTTTAAAGGACCAGAACCGGGGATGGGTGACCGCCGAGTATTCAATGCTTCCGCGCGCCACCTCCGTCAGGACCATAAGGGAGTCTTCCACCGGAAGAGTCGGGGGCAGGACGCATGAGATACAAAGGCTTATCGGCAGGGCCATGCGTTCGGTAGTCGACCTTGCCGCCCTGGGAGAAAGGACTATCTGGCTTGACTGCGACGTCATCCAGGCTGACGGGGGGACAAGGACCGCTTCGATAACAGGCGCGTTTGTGGCCCTCAAGCTTGCGATAAAATTCGCGCTGCAGAGGGGGCTTATCGACAGGCAGCCTGTAAATGATTATGTTGCGGCCGTAAGCGTAGGCATTGTCGAAGGGGAGCCGAGACTCGATCTTTCCTACTGCGAGGATTCAACCGCGGAGGTCGACATGAACATTGTCATGACCGGTACGGGAAAATTTATTGAGGTGCAGGGGACCGCGGAGACACAGCCGTTTGACAGGAGGGGCCTCCAGTCGATGATGGACCTTGCCGAGGCCGGGATAAGGGAGATTATCGCTGTTCAGAAGGCCGCGCTCGGGGAGTAAATCCGTGGCTTCTTTTACATCTTGCATCCACCTGCCTAAATCTTGTATTCTTTACCGGGGACATGGAATACAAGAGCATCAAAGATTGGCCTGAGGACGAAAGGCCCAGGGAGAGACTTCTGAGGTTTGGGGCCGGCAGCCTGAGCACGGCCCAGCTTCTCGCGATTATCCTGAGGACGGGAGGGAAGGACAGGAGCGCGCTGGACATCGCGAGGGACATACTTTTAAAGTTCGGCAGCCTGAAAGAAGCAGAGGACGCATCAGTGGCTGAATTTGCAAAACTGAAGGACATCGGCGTCGCCAAGGTAGCGCAAATCAAGGCTTCCTTTGAGCTCGGAAGGAGGCTCCTGCAGGAAGAGGCATCCGGTATCTTGCAGGACCGCTCTTTTAAAAACAGCCGGGAGGTCTATGAATATTACAGACCGAAGTTCTACGGATTAAGAAAGGAGCGATTTCTCTGCGCCCTGCTTGATACAAAGAACAGGGTCTTTAAAGAAATATCCGTCTCGGACGGCACGCTTTCATCTTCTCCGGTGCATCCGAGGGAAGTGTTCAAGTACGCTATAAAGGAATCGGCCGCGTCCGTGCTGTTTGTGCATAATCATCCGAGCGGGGACCCCTCGCCGAGCACGGATGACATAGACATAACCAAAAGACTGGTGGAAACAGGTAAAATAATCGGCATCCATGTTCTGGACCATGTGGTTGTTACAGACGGCAACTATGTGAGCATAATGGAAAAAGGATATCTTTAGTTTAACAATATCAGATAAACACGGAGACACTGAGGCACGGAGAAGTATTAATAAATCCGAAATCCGAATATCGAAATACGAAACAAATTCAAAATCCGAAGGCTCAAAACCTACCTGTTTGGAACATTTGAATTTCGGTCATTAGATTTTGTTTCGAATTTCGTATTTCGTGCTTCGAATTTAAGTTTTCTCTGTGTCTCTGTGCCTCAGTGTTTTAGTTTATTAAAGGGAGGAAAAGATGGCTAAGGTTGAAAGAGCGCTCATAAGCGTTTCAGACAAGACCGGAATAGTTGAATTCGCGAGAGAGTTGAGTCAACTCAGGATAGAAATAATCTCTACAGGCGGCACGGCAAAAGCGCTGAAGGACGCCGGGCTACGCGTGACTGACGTATCTGAATACACAAAGTCCCCGGAGATGCTGGGAGGCAGGCTCAAGACCCTTCATCCGAAGATCCACGGCGGGCTGCTCTGGAGAAGGGACAACCCGCAGGATGAGAGAGATATTAAAACAAACCAGATAAAGTCCATAGACATGGTTGTCGTCAATCTCTACCCCTTTGAACAGACCGTATCGAAACACGATGTCGAGTTTGACGAAGCTATAGAGAATATTGATATAGGCGGCCCCACGATGCTGAGGGCGGCGTCGAAGAACTTCAGGGACGTGATTGTTATCGTTGACCCGGCGGATTACGGAAAGATTGTTCAGGAGTTAAGGACCCAGAACGGAGAGGCAGGCTATGACACCAAGTTTTATCTCGCGAAGAAAGTTTTCTCCCACACCGCGAGATATGACACGCTGATTTCCAATTACCTCGCCAGGTTCGGTCAGACAGGCGACGTGTTTCAGCCGTATCTGAACCAGAGTTACCTCAAGGTAACGGACTTGAGGTACGGAGAAAATCCCCACCAGAAGGCGGCCCTCTATAAAGAACCGCTTTATAACGGCCTTTCCCTCGTAGAAGCGAATATCCTGCAGGGCAAGGAAATGTCCTACAATAATTATCTCGATTCGGCTGCCGCGCTGGACCTTGTGAAGGAATTTAAGGGGCCCGCCGCGGCGATTATAAAACACAATAACCCGTGCGGCGTCGCGACGGCCGACGCCATTGAATCGGCATATGTCAAGGCCTTTGAAGCGGATCCGGTTTCAGCGTTTGGAGGAGTCATCGCGTTAAACAGGGATGTAAACCAGGCAACCGCGAAAGAAATACTCAAACTTTTTGTTGAAATTATTATAGCTCCGGGATTCGACCCTGACGCGCTGAAGCTTCTCGGCGAGAAACCGAACATCAGGCTGCTGGCGCTGGATATATCACAAAACTGCGCGGGGTTTGATATCCGGAAGATCCAGGGAGGTCTGCTTGTCCAGGAGAAGGATACCGGCATGATTGAAGATTTTAAATCTCTGAAAGTCGTTACAAAGAGGAAACCGGCTGCTGATGAGCTCGCCGGACTGGAGTTTGCCTGGAAGATTTGCAAGCATATGAAATCTAACGCGATCATATATACTTCGAGGGACACGGCCCTCGGCATCGGCGCCGGCCAGACGAGCAGGGTCGACTCGGCGAAACTGGCCGCCATGAAGGCCGCGAATTTCAATATTTCATTGAAGGGCTCTGTTGTCGCCTCGGACGCATTTTTCCCGGCCAGGGACGGTATAGACGTTATAGCGAAAGCCGGGGCCACGGCAGTGGTCCAGCCCGGGGGTTCGATAAAGGACAACGACGTCATAGCCGCCGCGGACGAATACAATATGGCGATGGTGTTTACGGGAATGAGGCATTTTAAACATTAAAGATATAGGTAAGTGATATGAAAGTTCTTGTAATCGGAGGCGGCGGGAGGGAGCATGCCCTTGTATGGAAGCTCAGCCGGAGCCCGAGGGTAGATAAAATATTCTGCGCTCCGGGAAACGCGGGCATCGCGGAGATTGCCGAATGCCTTGACATAAAGGCGGATGATATCGACTCCCTGCTGAACTTCGCCAAATATGAAGGCATTGATCTGACGGTTGTCGGACCCGAGGCCCCGCTGACAGAGGGGATTGTCGACGTCTTTGTGAAAGAAGAGCGCAGGATATTCGGTCCTGACAAATCAGGGGCGAGGCTCGAGGGAAGCAAGGTGTTCGCGAAGGATTTCATGCTTAAATACGGCCTCCCGACCGCTGAATACAAAATGTTTACATCTTACCTCCATGCTGAAGAATATATCAGGCTCAAAGGGGCGCCTCTTGTAATAAAGGCCGACGGCCTCGCAGCGGGGAAGGGCGTATTCGTTTGTAAAACCGTGGACGAGGCGATAGACTCTCTGAAGGTGATCATGAAAGAAAAGGCTTTTGGCGCCGCCGGCAGCAGAGTCGTAGTGGAGCAGTGCCTGAAAGGGGAAGAGGCCTCGTTTATGATTCTGACGGACGGTAAGACCGTTATTCCCCTTGCGACATCACAGGACCACAAAACGGTTTTCGACGGTGATAAAGGGCCTAACACCGGAGGAATGGGCGCTTACAGTCCCGCGCCGGTAATAACAAAAAAATTGCATGCGACCATAATGAAAACGGTTATTGACCCCCTCATGAAGGGACTCAAAAGAGAGAGAATAAATTACCGCGGCGTAATTTATGCCGGTCTTATGATTTGTGACGGGAAACCGTTCGTGCTTGAGTTCAACTGCAGGTTCGGAGACCCGGAGGCGCAACCCCTTCTCATGAGGCTTGACAGCGACCTTTTCGACATGCTGAAGGCGACCGCTGAAGGGAAACTTGAAAATATTCAGGTTTCATGGAAAGACGACGCGGCTGTATGCGTGGTCCTTGCATCAAAGGGATATCCCGGCGACTATGAAAAAGGCAGGGTCATAAAAGGGCTTGACGAATTCACGGGGAAAATGAACCCCGTAATCTTTCACGCGGGGACAAGTATGAGCAAGGGGAAGGTTGTCACTTCCGGCGGAAGGGTGCTGTCTGTGACAGCACTCGGGAAAGATATAATGACGGCCCGGGAAAATGCCTACGATGCAATAGAGAAAATCCATTTTCAGGGGATGCATTACAGGAAGGACATCGGAGATAAGGCAATTAAGATAGAATAGGAGAACAACATTATGAAACCTAAGGTCTTGATAGTCATGGGCAGTGATTCCGATTTTCCGGTTATGGAAGAGACAGGGAAAATCCTGGAGCAGTTTAATATTCCTTATGAGATGACGGTCTCGTCTGCCCACAGGACGCCTGAGAGGACCGTGAAGCTCGTGAAAGCCGCGGAAAAGAACGGCGTTGAGGTGATTATCGCGGGCGCCGGCGCGGCAGCGCATCTTGCCGGAGTGATAGCTTCACATACCATACTTCCGGTAATCGGGGTGCCGATAGACTCATCCCCTCTTCACGGAGTCGACGCGCTCTATTCAACCGTACAGATGCCCCCCGGCGTCCCTGTTGCGGCAATGGCGATTGGAAAGGCCGGCGCAAAGAACGCCGCCGTATTCGCAGCTCAGATATTAAGTCTAAAAGACCCCATCGTTGCCACCGTTCTCAGAGACTACAGGAAAAAAATGGCGTCCGGGGTCCTTGAAAAAGCAAAGAAGATCGAGCTGTCCTGAATTATTTATCGTAATTTCAAAACACACCCTGCTGCTCTGACAGCCGCGATGTTTTTACGCGCCACTTTGTAATACCCACCCGTACTATCGGAAATCGGAATCAGGGACTGTCCCACATAAATAACAATATTGTACAAACTGCTACATTAGTGTATTAACGCTAATACCTCTATTATGATAAATCAGCATGTTGCACGCTGGCATGCTTTTAGCATTCAACCCTGAAATCAAACACAAAACTTGAAAGGAGATTTTCATGAGACAGATTGCAATTTACGGGAAGGGCGGCATCGGCAAATCAACAACAACGCAAAATACAGTAGCGGGTCTTTCGGAGGCCGGCTATAAATGCATGATCGTCGGATGCGATCCGAAGGCGGATGCAACGAGATTGATACTGCACAAAAAAGCGCAGGCAACGGTCATGGATATGGCACGGGAACGCGGCACAGTTGAAGACCTTGAGATTGAAGAGGTGCTTTTAACCGGTTACAGAGGCATTAAATGCGCTGAATCAGGCGGCCCTGAACCCGGGGTAGGTTGCGCCGGACGCGGCGTCATCACGGCCATAAATTTTCTTGAGGAAAACGGCGCTTATGGTGAGGACCTCGATTTTGTTTTTTATGATGTGCTCGGCGACGTAGTATGCGGCGGTTTCGCGATGCCTATCAGAGAAGGCAAGGCAAAGGAGATATATATTGTGACCTCGGGTGAGATGATGGCGATGTACGCTGCAAACAACATATCAAGGGGTATCCTTAAATACGCGCAGAGCGGAGGCGTAAGGCTCGGCGGGCTGATTTGCAACAGCAGAAAAACAGACAAGGAATATGAGCTCATTTCGGAACTTGCAAAGAAACTGGGAACGCAGATGATCCACTTTGTTCCGAGGGACAACCAGGTGCAGAGGGCCGAACTGAGGAGGATGACCGTTATCGAGTATTCCGGTGATCACCCGCAGGCGGATGAGTACAGATCTTTGGCAAAAAAAATGGCTGAAAACAAAAACCTCGTTATTCCTACTCCGATGAGCATGGATGAGCTGGAAAAACTGCTTATGGATTTCGGGATACTGGAGAATGAAGAGGCAGCAGTATAAATAAGAAGCGTTCAGCGGTCAGCATTCAACTTTCAGCAAAGGAATAAAATGCTCTTAGCAGAGAGCTGACGGCTGAGAGCTGATAGCTTTAAAGGAGGAATAAATGAGCACTGCGATTAAAGAGACTCAGAAGATGATAGAGGAAGTTCTTGACGCGTATCCTGAGAAGGCGAAGAAGGACAGGGCAAAACATTTAGCAGCCAATGACCCGTCGGGGCAGTGCAGCGCCTGCCAGGTCAAGTCAAACATAAAATCCCGTCCCGGAGTCATGACGGTCAGGGGATGCGCATACGCAGGCGCAAAGGGCGTTGTCTGGGGGCCGGTCAAGGACCAGATCACTATCAGCCACGGCCCGGTAGGCTGCGGCCAGTATAGCTGGTGGTCCAGGAGAAATTATTACAACGGTCAGACCGGTATTGATACATTTGGAACAATGCACATCACAACAGACTTTCAGGAGAAGGATATTGTTTACGGGGGCGACAAGAATTTAGACGCGGCGCTTCACGAATTAAAGGGACTGTTCCCTCTCGCCAAAAGCATGGGCATACTCTCGGAATGCCCGGTCGGTCTTATTGGAGACGACATTGAAGCTGTATCCAAAAAGGCTGAAAAGGAGTTCGGCATGCCTATCGTGCCGGTGAGATGCGAGGGATTCAGGGGTGTGAGCCAATCTCTTGGGCATCACATCGCCAACGATACCATAAGGGACCACATCCTCGGCAAGGGGCGGCTCGAAAAAGAAACGCCTTATGATGTCGCTCTTATCGGAGACTACAACATCGGCGGAGACGCATGGGCTTCGAGAAAGATGCTTGAGGAGCTCGGTCTCAGAGTTATTGCTCAGTGGACCGGCGACGCCTCGATAAACGAGATGGGAATTGCTCACAGGGCAAAGGTGAATCTTGTTCACTGTTACCGCTCAATGAATTACATTTGCAGGCACATGGAAGAGCAGTACGGCATCCCGTGGACGGAGTTTAATTTCTTCGGCCCGACAAAGATATACCAGAGCCTCAGAAAGATCGCCTCGTATTTTGATGACAGTATCAAAGAGAACGCCGAGAAAATGATTGAAAAATACAAACCTGCTATGGACGCGGTCATTGAAGAGTTCAAGCCCGGGCTTGAAGGCAAGAGGGTAATGCTTTATGTGGGAGGCCTGAGGCCGAGGCATACCATAGGAGCGTATGAAGACCTCGGTATGGAGGTTGTGGCTTCAGGATATGAATTCGGCCACAGCGACGATTATAAAAGGACCTATCCTGAGATGAAGGAAGGCGCTGTGATTATGGACGATGCCACGCTTTACGAGCTTGAAGAGTTTACCAGAAGGCTCAGTCCCGATATGGTCGGCTCGGGGATAAAAGAGAAATACTCCTATCATAAGCTTGGCGTGCCTTTCAGGCAGATGCACTCATGGGATTATTCAGGCCCGTATCACGGTTTTGACGGATTTCCTGTTTTCGTGAGAGATATGGACATGACGGTAAACAGCCCGACGTGGGGGTTGATCAGGAGGAAGAGATGAAGGTAAGAGACCACAATGAGCTATTTCAGGAGCAGGAGTATCTCGAACAGTTTGAGCGGAAGAAGGAGTTTGAAAATTGTCCCTCCGCCGAGGAGGTGCAGCGCATTGCGGAATGGACCAAGACAGAGGAGTACAGGGAATTAAATTTCAAAAGGCAGAATATAAAGATCA
>QZKO01000060.1 GCA_003599505.1 Nitrospiraceae bacterium
GAGCGACCCGCACATGGTCCTGGCGTCGAACCTGCCCGAAGCTATGAGGCCGAGGACTTCCCGGTAACGGGCGCTTTTCCAGATTTCCATGAAAGGCGTATCCGCGATATTTGCTATATGATATTTTTTATATTTTCTGTTGAAAAGCATGCCGCAGGGCGCGACGAGCCCTGAACCGGAAAACTGCATTATAAACGGAGGTCCGTAACACTGTATATATTTTCTTTTTCCGTCGCTGAGAATTTTCGACCACTTGGCTTTCACTATGTATCCGTCTCCGGAACAGGATTCGGCTTCTTTGAGAACATCGATCATTTCATGGTATTTTGAGTAATCCACCCCGAGACTTCCCTGTTCATCATCGCTGCAGTGTTTTATGACCAGATAGTCCACGCCGAGTTCCCTGCCGAGAAGTGCAAGCGGGATGATCTGGTCGGTAAATTCCGGCAGGAGGACCATCTGCAGGCCGAGCGTAACATCGAGACCTTTTTCTTTTTTGATCCTGACGGATTCCCTGATTGTATTGATGACCTTTTCAAAGTGATGTGTCTTGCAGCCGTGGATCCCGGCATATCTCTCAGGCTCCCCGGCGGAGATATTGAATCTCAGATAAGTAAGGGCCGGCAGTATGTCTTCCAGCCGGTCGTCTTTTAACAGGTAACCGTTGGTGCCTGCCGCCATGTCAAGACCGTTGGTCCTGCCCCTGAGGACGGCATCGTAGAAGTACGGGCTGCATGTGCTTTCGCCGTCGCTGACAAAGCTGACGGCCTTAACCCCGATTTCCGCGGCGTCGTCAAGGAATCTGAATATCACGTCCCTGGTCATCCGTTTTTCATCGTTGGCCTGGAGCTTGCCATAGCAGTACGTGCATCTGTATGAACACTTCCTTGTCAGTGCGCAATCGATAGTTATGGGGGCAATGCGTTCGCCGTTAAGCCATGCATCTACCCTTTCTTTGTGCCACTGCAGTTTATGTCCGTCAAGGATGATCTTTTCCATTTGTCTATCCTGCCGCCTTTGCGTCAATCCGGGAGGGACTATAATTTTTCATAACGTCTTGCCGTTGAAGACCCTTCAGCGAACTTCCTGCCGCTTTTGCCATTCCTGCCGAAATAAACGTCACTTACAAGCCTGAGGTATCCTTTCATAACCTTCATCAGGGACGGGAATGAGACGGCCTTCGACTTGCCGGCATTTCTCATATTCAGCCGGTAGGGCACTTCCGCGAAAAGGTATCCGTTTTTTACGGACCGGATAAGTATATCCGTCTGGAAAAAAAATCCGGTGCTCGTGACGGTCAGTTCGTCAAGCACAGATTTCCGGTAAAGAATGGTCCCGTTTGTGTAATTAAAGTTGACCAGAAAGGTCGTGTTGATTATGAACCTGTAGATGAACGACAAAGCGTTGCGGAACAAGGAGCGGACCTGTCTGTTGAACACGAAAGGGATCACAATATCCACATGTTCAAGTAGCTTATAATATTGAAAGGTCTCCCATGGGTCGTTTTCGTTGTCGCCCGGGAACATCGTAACTATTTCCCCCCGCGCGCTTCTGACACCGTCCCAGAAAGAGGCGCCGATCCCCTGGGAAGTATCGTGATTGATAAGCCTGATACGGCTGTCTTTTGTCATTGCGCCCGTGACGACATCTTTTGTCCTGTCGGTGCTCCCGTCATTGATAACGATAATCTCCCCGTTGATCCCGAAATCCGCAAATGACTTCAGCGTATCGGTAATGGCCGCGAGGACATTTTTCTCCTCATTCAGGGAAGGCATTACGACGGTTGCTTCAAAATTTTCCATTACCGCAATATCTCCATAACTGCTTTAATAATTGAATCTGAATCGGGATAATACGCGTCCTCGAGCACAGGGCTGCACGGAGTGGGAGCGTCGGGGAAATTTACGCGCCTTACAGGGGCCTTGAGGTATTCGTGCGCGGACTCAGCCACCCGGCAAGCTATCTCAGCGCCTGCGCCGCCTGTTTTGCACGCAACGTCAGCTATAACGAGCCGCCCGGTCTTCTTCACTGATTCGATGACCAGTGCCTCATCAAACGGGTTCAATGTCCTGGGATCAATGACCTCAATATCTGTGCCCATCCCCTCAAGCGTCTTTGCTGCCTTTATGGCCTCGTAAACCATGACGGAAAGCGCGACCACTGTAACGTCTTTGCCCGGTCTTCTGATGAGCCCTTTTCCAAAAGGTACCGTATAGGGTGCTTCAGGCACGTGTCCGATATAATCGTAGACCCATCTGTGCTCTATAAACATGACGGGGTTGCCGTTATTGACTGCTTCCATTAAAAGACCTTTCGCGTCATATGGAGTGCTCGGCACTGCGATTTTCAATCCCGGTATGTGCATAAACAGGCCGTGAAGCGCCTGCGAATGCTGTGCCGCAGACCCCCAGCCCCTGCCTATTATACTTCTTACGACGAGAGGGACGTTTACCTTTCCGCCTGTCATATAGTTCCACTTGGCCGCGTGATTAATAAGCTGGTCCATGCACATCGGCAGGAAGTCCATCCTCATGTGCACGAAGATCGGCTTCATCCCGGCCATTGCCGCTCCGATGGCCACTCCGGTCATCCCGTTTTCCGCGATCGGGAGGTCCATGACCCTGTCTTTGCCGAATTCCTTCCAGAGTCCAAGGGTCGAGCCGAAGATCCCTCCCGGATCGTCAACTCCCTCTCCGAGCAAAAAGACGCTTTCATCATTGCGGAGCAACTGTTCCTGGGCCTCTTTCAGAGCTTCTCTGTATGAAAGCGCCCTCAGCCCCTCTTCCGCAAGGGTGTCTTTAAGGTCAGTCTTCTCTGTATATACCTTTGTCCACGGCATAGTTATCCTTAATTTTATTGCGGAATCGCCCGTTCTGCCGGAATATGCAACATTAGATTACTCATTGACGTGATAGACGTCCTTAAGCAATTCTTCCCTTCCCGGCAGGGCACTTTGCCTTGCAGCCTTAACACTCCTGTCCATTTCCCGGTCGATCTCCTCAACCATGTTCGTATATCCTGCTTCGGTTATAAACAGTTTTTTTATTAAAAAGCTTTTAAACATCTCGACAGGGCACTTCTTCATCCACTTATTTAGGTCTTCCATGGGCCGGCAGCCTTTCTCGTGGTCGCAGTCAGGACCGACATGCCCTTTCCACCTGTAAGTCCTGCACTCAATCAGCGTCGGCCCCAGGCCGGCCCTCGCCCTTTGAACAGCCTCCCTTGCCGCGTCATACACCTCAAGCACATTGTTGCCGTCAACAGTGATCCCCGGGATGTCGTATCCCCCGGCCCTTTTGGCAATATTATCATGCGGCTGCCTTTGCGAAATAGGGGACGTTGTGGCATAGGAATTATTTTCGCAGATAAAGACCACAGGAAGGCGTTTCAGGGAAGCAAAGTTCAGGCTCTCATGAAAAGTGCCTTCCTCTGACGCTCCGTCGCCGAAGAACGTTACCGATATCCTCCCGTCTTTTTTCATTCTGGATGCCAGCGCCGTACCCACGGCAAGCGGAATGCCGCCGCCCACTATCGCGGTCGTGCCCAGGATGCCGTTTTCAGGGTCTACCGGGTGCATGGAGCCGCCCTTGCCCTTTGAACATCCCGAGCTCCTTCCGTAAAATTCCGCATAAAGCATCTCGGGAGCAGAGCCTTTGGCAAGGCAGTGACCGTGGCTGCGGTGGGTGGTGAAGAGGTAATCATCCTTTTTAAGATGGGCGCAGACCCCGGCGGCGATGGCCTCCTCGCCGATATACAAATGCACGGGGGTCTTCATGTCCTGATCGGCATATACCTCAATGATTTTCTCTTCAAAGCGGCGGATAAGCAGCATCTGCCTCATCAGACTCACAAGGACTTCCGGAGTCGCCTGTTTTGCAATGTCTTCGTAATGTTTAATGTTTGTCTTCATCTTAAATTAAGTTCTTAATGAATTAAATAAAATTAACATGCGCCGGAGGCCTCTTAAGCTCCCACAGGTATCTGTTGATCTCGTCCATCCGGCAGTTTACCCTGCATTGCAAAGGATCAAGCTCCTCATGGACCCATTTGAGGGACTTCTGCCGTTTTTCCCCTTCCCATATTTCCTTGAAAGAATGCTCATATATATTGCCGTAATAAAATTTCTCGTTTCCAAGATAAGCGCTGCATCCCCAAATCCCTCCCCCGGCATCCATGTAGGACCAGAAAGGCAGGGCGAGGCACCGGGCGTAGTTTCGTTCTCCCTGGTCCCACTTTTTCATGGTGCGCAACCTGAATATTACACTGAACTCACCTGTATTGAATTCCCTGAGTGTATCGGCAAGGCAGAGCTGGTCGCTGTATTTTACTTCCCTGTACCTGTCTGTCCTGCTCAGCAGGTGCTGGGAATAGGGTTTTATCACAAGATAGTCCATGCCTATGTCCCTGGCAAGTTTAGCCAGTGTCGCTGCTTCGTCCTTGTTTTCAGGCAGAAGGAGCATCTGCATACCGAGGGTGCATTTGTACCCGTTGTCCTGCCTGATGCGAACGGCATTGGACATGTTTCCTATGACCGTGTTGAAGTCGGCTGCCTTTGTGCGGTGGATTGCCGAGTAAGTGCCTGATGTACCGGCATTGATGCTCACCTTGATCCATTCCATAGCGCCCAGTATGGCATTGGCCCGCGCTTCATTAAGGAGCGTTGCGTTTGTTGTCATGGCGGAATCGATGCCGCTTTTTTTTGTGTGGTTTATTATCTCAACCATGCGTTTATGCAGCAGAGGCTCTCCTTCTCCGGCATACATAACACTCTTCAGCCCCAGGGCGCCCATTTCCGAGAGCCTTTCCATGAGTACGTTACCGTCAAGGTGCCTATTCTGGTATTCCATAAAATCCAGGCCGCAAAAGGTGCAGCGGTGATTACATGCCCCCGACGGGCTTATCTCCATATAGACCGGATAGATGTTTTCTCCACCCAGCCAGGCGTTGACCCTTGAAACATGGTAGAGGAGTTTGTGGCTGTCAATTCTGTATTTGTCCGTCATTAAACTTGTCCCGGCTATTTTAATATAGTATGAATAAATTCGAGCAGTTCATGTTTTTCCACTGAGCGCTTATTCCCGGGGATCTGGACCGCTATCGCCCCTACCGCGTTTCCTATAAATGAAACCAGATCGAGCGGCATTCCCCGGCTAAGGCAGGGCGCTGTATATGCAAAAAAGGCATCGCCCGCGCCTACCGTATCAATTACTTTTGATGACAGGACGGGGGTCCTCTTCACTTTGTTATCACTGTTGATACTTATAGACCCGTTTTTCCCCAGGGTGACAATCATATGGTCCGCATTTATTATATTTTTTAAATTCCTGATGGTCTCTTCTATATCCTTGTGTTTTTCCTGGGCCGCCAGCCTGCATTCGGGTTCGTCCAGGCAGACAAAAAAAGGGTTTTTGTATTTTGTAATCAGATTATAGCCCCTGTTGGCGGCATTTGTTTGCGTGTTTACCGCGTACTTTCCGGAGTATTCATTAATTCCCCTGATTATGTTTTCGGTAACAAAGCCATGGCCGAAATCGGAAACGAGCACCAGATCATATCCGGATATCGTATCGCCCAGGTACTCAATGATTTCTGCTTCACAGGCTTCTTTGATATTTTCATCTTCAAGATAGTTGATCTCAAACAACTTCTGATTTAAGTACTCGTTTATATATCTTTTCTTTACGATCGTTGGGCCTTTCTCCCTGTAAAAAAACCTGGCATCAACATTGGGCTTGAGATTCTTCAGGATAAAGTCATCTTTGGAATTATCTTTTCCCAGTAATGTGACTAAGTGGACGCTATTGCAAAAGCCCGCGATATGATTAGCTATCGCGAATGCCCCCCCGGCGAAAACTTCGTGTGTAATATACCGGTTTACGACCAGATGGGCCTTCGCGGATTTGCCCAGTGATTCACAGTAATGGTACTCATCGAGTATGCCATCTCCGATGAGCAGGACCTTCAGTCCCTTCAGTTCATCCAGTGCCTTCACTATATCGTGGAAACCGTATTTTGAGGAAAAATCCCTGAGGAAGGCCCTGGTTTCCTCCGGGTATATATCAATAAAATTATTTATTATCCGGGAGGAACTGAACGAGAACCCGTCCGTTTCAAATATCTTGCTTTTCCCGAAGTATAACTCCCTTTCCTCTTCAAATATCTTTCCATGGATATTCCGGTCGCGCTCTTTATATGCCTGACCTTTTGCGAATACATCGGGTCTGATCCGTTTTACACATTCAAACGGTGCCTCGTCGCTTACTATGGACACATAGTCCACAAATTCCAGGGAAGCGACATTATCTGCCCGCAGCTTATCCGGGAAGATGGGCCTGCCGCTCCCTCTTCTTACATCTTCATCCTTAATTACGGTAACGACCAGGATGTCTCCCTGTTCCCTTGCCGTCTTGAGATGCCTGGTAACGCCGGGGTGGATGAGGTCAAAGACCCCATGGCTCTGCACGACCGTTTTACCGGACTGCTGCAGAGCGTTCACCCTGTTTACGAGATCATCGAGTAACAGTATCTTGCCCTTGATTTCTTTTCCCATTGTGATTAAAGGAGGGGTCCGGGTCCGAATTTAGTTACATGCTCATTTTAATAAAATATATCACTGCCTGAAATACGTATTAAGCAGTCTGGTCGAGGAAAAAACAATACCATGAGTGAATCTGATGTTCGCGCCTATCTCCCTGATTACGTCATGCTCTTTCTGTATCTTGCCGGTCTTGTCCTCCAGGTTTTCGAATTCCTGCCCCTTCGCGTAAATGTCGGGCCTTAATAACCGTAATGTGGCTTCGGCAGTGGGCCACTTGTTTATTGCCACGAAGTTCACGCATTCAAGAGCGGCTATGGACTCGGCCCTCAGGTCCTGGTTAAAGGCGGGCCTGCCGGGTCCCTTGTCTACGTAGCGGTCGGGAGTCACAGTGACGATGAGGACATCCCCCATGCCGCGGGCCTCCTGGAAATGTTTGATATGTCCCGGGTGCATGAGGTCGAAGCAGCCGTGGCAATGTACCACTATCCTGCCCTGTGATTTGAGTTCGCGGATCTTCTCCGCGAGGACCTCGATATCAAGTATTTTTGTATTTATTATCATCAGTTTTTACCGGTAACAGCCGTCCATAACTCCGGGATGGTATCGGCATGTTTGCCTCTGACATAAAAGCTCTCGCCTCCGTCGGCCACTGTTCTTACAAGCATTGTTTTCCATGGTCTGAAATAGTATGCGGAGCTCTCCCTTGGCGGTTCTTTGCTGAAATCTTCCGGAAGGTCAAGAAGGTCGCACACGAGGGTCGTAAATTTCCGTATGGCCTTTCCATTCTGGTGCGCGAGATTCCTTGCCATGCTCAGTGCCTTTAAATAGACCTCCGGGGCCATGACCGCGCTTCCGAAGTTCATGACCACGCCTCCGTCGAGGTTTGATACTATATCAGCGAGTTTCAGAAAATCAATATAAGACGTTGCCCCGGCGGCCGCGGCGTCAAAGTTCGGATGCTCGTGGATGATATCATATCCGATCCCGATATGGACTGTCAGCGGTATTTTCAGGCGGCTGCAGGCCGCTGCGATGCTGATGTCCTTGAAAGGGAAGTTCCCTTCTTGAATGGCCGCGCCCACGGCCAGGCCCATGCCTGTTCCCTGCGTATATGCTGAATTGATAATATCGTTGATACGCGCTGTTTCTTCCCACAGACCGAACTGGCCCTCGCATATATATCTGGCTACACTCTCTGTGGTGGCGCCTATCAGAGAAAACTCATAATCGTGAATTATTCCGGAACCGTTCATGGATATGCAGGTCAGATAACCTTTTTCGAGAAGGTCGATGATATATTTCTGAGTCCCGGAGCGTATAACATGCCCCCCCATCATAAAGATAACTTCTTTGCCGTTCTCCCTTGCCGTGATTATGCGCCTTGCGACTTTACGGATTGACCCACTGACAGGCCCTGACTTCACCAGGGGTTTGAAGATGCCCATATCAAGGTCATGGACCCTTTCTTCCAGTGGCTTGATCTTCAGTTTATTTCTGTCGAACATTGGCTAATCAGCTCACAGACTTCCCTTACAGCTCCTGCGCCCCCGGTATGCCGGCAAATATGATGGGATATGTCCCTGATGGTTTCAATAGCGTCCGCCGGACACGCGGCAAACCTCGCCTCTTTCATGCATTCAAGATCGCTTACATCATCTCCGACATATGCAACGTTTGAAAAGTCTATTTTCAACTCCCTGCATATTTTTTTCAAACATCCAAGTTTATCGTCAATCCCTGTATAACATTTATCAATCTTCAGCTTTTTCGCGCGGGCCTCTACGATAGGGGAATTCTCTTTGGTTACTATTGCAACATCGATGCCCTCTTCTCTCAGCAACGCCAGGCCCTGCGCGTCCCGCGTATTGAACTTTTTCAGCGCCTCCCCTTCTTTGGAATAATACATTCCGCCGTCGGTCAGGGTGCCGTCGACATCCACGACGAGCAGTTTAATGTCTCTGATGAGGCGGGACATGTCCTTTCTTGCTCTTCTGATCAAAAGGCGCTCCGCTTCGGCCCAGTCTTCAGGCTCGTCAATTTCGACAGATGTTTCAGGAGGCATCTCATAAATCCCGATTTTCCCTCCGAGACGGCATTTATGGCGCTCCAGTATTTCGCGTCCGGTAATGTAAAAAGCACCGTTTTCCATTATCCAGCCGTCAAAATCCTGCCTGCGGGGACGCTTCGCGGGATCATAATTCACGGCTTTCCCGTCCGGGGTCCAGAAGAATCTTTTATTGCGGACGCCTGTCAGCAAAGAATCCAGTCTGTTTCTTTTAAATATATTGAGGGCGTTCTTTATATCGGTTGCCGTTGTCAGGGGAGACGTAGCTTGCAATGTAATCAGGACATCGAAATTTACCTTTTCAGCAAAGTGCAGCATGACCGATTCGGTCGTGGACGTATCCTTCGCAAGCCCGGCGGGGCGGTCAATTATTCTGATTCCCATATCCATGTCTTCGACAACGCCTGCAATCTCTCTGCTTTCGGTTGAAACAAAGACATTAGAAGCCCCGATCGCACCGCAGGCGGCTTCCAGCACCCATCCGCACAACGGTTTACCCGCCATGGGCCTGATATTTTTTTTAGGGATTGATTTTGATGCGCCGCGGAGAGGGACGAGGGCCACGATGTTTTTTTTCATTGCCAACCTAAAGTCTCTTCAACTTTTTGCGCTGCACGTCTTCGACGTCCAGGATTTCCTTCTGTTTGCGGCGCAGGGCGTTCCTGATGTTTCTGAGGTCTCTTGCGAGCTTGCGCATGCCGTCAGGTTCCAGACTTGCGGCATGGTCCGTGCCTTTCCACGTGCGGTCCAGGGTGAAGTGTCGTTCAAACCAGTCCGCTCCAAGCGTCAGCGCCGCTATATCGGCGGCGATCCCCAGATGATGTCCGGAAAACCCGATGCTATTGACATGGTCGCCGTACGTGTCTTTTAAACGTGTTATCTCGGAAAGACAGATGTCCTCAAAAGAGACCGGATAGCCGGATGTGCAACTATAAATTATGAGGTCCTTACTGCGACTGTTTTTCTCGAAAAAGGCGATGATCTTTTCTTCTTCCTGATGCGTTGTCATACCCAGCGAAATATGGACCTGCCCTCCATATTCTCCACACAGATATCCGAGCATGTCGAATTTCAGATTGCATGCGGAAGGGATTTTTATCAATTGCGGTTTTAATGAAGCAATTTCGCGTGCGGACGTCATATCCCAGACAGAGGAGCTGTAAACGACCTTCCACTCTTCACACCAGTCTTTCAATTGTCTGTGCTGGTCAAGGGTAAGTTCGAGGAATTCCCGGTGTTCACCGTAGGTCTCCCCATAGGCGTTTGCCGGATTGGGATGGGGGGACCGATATTCTTCGGAAGTCAGTAACTCCTTCGGATTCCTTTTCTGGAACTTGACTATGTCTACCTTGCAGAACTGGGCCGCGACTTTGATCATTTCATGGGCGATTTCCATATCGCCTTTATGGTTGCAACCCACCTCGGCGATAATTATAGAAGCATCATGATTCAGCATAGATTATCTCCGTCCTTCAGGATCTGATATCGGTGCAGATGTCTCTGCATCCGGGAATTTTTTTACCACATATTATAATACATGAAATTTTTTTGCTTTGAAGCCGCAATTTCCCACGGCTCCGCCCTTTCGGTTACATTTCCGCAACCGGCAGGGTTTCGTTATACAGGGTGAACCGATGTTCGCCCGGATAGGGGCACGGCAGAGCCATGCCCCTGCATCTCACAGTAAATAAATCTTCTTTTCGTCAACGTCGAGGGCTTTCACCCTCTGAATATCTTCCTTGCTGAACGAGGCGATAAGTATCGCGTCGTAATGCAATGTCGCCAGGTCTTCAAGTGAATATATATTGTATCCGAAGAACCCTTTTTCCTCATTCCTTCCGTCGACAACTCCCAGGAGGTTAAGCGGCAGGCCGCGCAAGGAAATATAGGACAGTTCGGCGATTTCCCCATCGCCCCAGATTAGTATGTCCTTTACCCCGGAAAGGATCATGGCCCTGTAGACACCGTCGATCCTGAGCCGCAGTTCACTGAAATATTTCATGGATGAGTTCATGTAGGTATATGTCAGTCCTACCCTGTGGGAAAACCCCTTTGGCGTGACCGCGTATTTCAACCGGTTCATGGGGCCTTTTGTAATTTTTATATACCCCTGTTTTGCCAGCCTCTTGATGTACGTGTTTATCAGACCGAGGGCAATGTCGAGCCTGCTTGAGAGGCTCCTCTGCGTGATAAGTGATTCGCGGCTTATTTCATCAAGGATTTTCAGGGTGATGGCGTCGTTTCTTTCCGGCCCGGCATTGTTCATGATATGAACATACTAAGGTTGTTATCTGATTTTGTCAAGATGATAACAGATGATAAAATAATCCGGGCGACATGGGGATATCAGGATCAGATTTTCAGGTTGTCGACTATTCCGGAAACCATTTTTGCGATTGCCGGAGCTGCCGTAAGCCCCGGTGATTCAATGCCGATCAGGTTAATTAATCCGTTAAGTTTTTTATCTGATTCTTCCGCTATGATAAAATCTCTTGTTTTTTCTCCCGGCCCCTGAAGTTTTGGACGTATCCCCGCCATATCAGGAACAAAACTGTCTTCGTGAAGACCGGGTATTATTTTCAGGGCCCCTTTGTAAAACATGCCCTTCTTATTGATATCCACCTTGTAATCAATGTGGTCAACATATTCTGTATCGGGTCCAAACCGCAATCTTCCTCCCATATCCAGAGTCGCGTGGACACCCAGTCCCGTCAGTTGGTCGTGCGGAACGGGGTAAACAAGCATTTTTACCGGTGACGGCTCCGCATAAGAAAAATATGAACCCTTGCAGTATTTGAGCTTATATTTGTTTTTTTCTATGTCAATGCCCGCCATATTCGCGATATGATCTGACGCCAGGCCCGCGCAATTAATAACAACTTTGGACTTCAATTTATAATTTTCCTGCCTGACGCCCACTATAAACCAATCATCCTCTTTTTCCAGGATTTCCACTTCACTGTTAAAGGCAAACAGGACCCCGTTTGATTCGGACACTGTATGAAAATGCTTCATAAGAGAGTGAGAATCAATTATTCCTGTGTCAGGAGAATAGAGGGCCGCGACAGCGTTGGTATGGGGCTCTAATTTCCCGATTTCGTTTTTGCTTAACAATTTTAAATCTCTTGCCCCGTTTCTTTCTCCTTTTTTCAGAAGTTCTTCAATTACCGGCAATTCAGACTGGTCGGTTGCGACAATCAATTTGCCTAATCGTTTATGGGGTATTGAATTTATTTCACAAAGCTCATATAGTCGCTGCGCGCCTTCTATGCATAAACGCGCTTTCAATGATCCTTCCTGATAATATATCCCCGCATGGACTACCTCGCTGTTACGGCTGCTTGTCTCCTGACCAAAGGTGTTATGTTTTTCAAGCGCCACGATGCTGTCATATTTAGAGGAAAGCTCAGCGGCAATCGCTAATCCTGCAACCCCGGCCCCTATAATTGTTATTTTTACTTCGTCCATTGATTTGCGGATGATTCGCGGCCTGTTTCATCAGGGATTTTCAGAGTGACGGCGTCGTTTCTTCCAGGAACCGGTTTGTTCATGATGTGAACACAATAATGACCCCGCTTGATTTTGTCAAGCGGCTTGCTTTCAATCTTTAAGGCGTGTCATAATTGTCGTTATTCTGATAACGGAAAACCATATTATTTGTAAACCAGGGGAGCCGCGCGTGGGGAAAAAATACAGGACAATTTTCTTGATAGCCCTCTTCATCCAGGTGTTTGCTGTCCGCGGGGCCTTTGCCGCTGTCCTGCTGGACCGGATAGTCGCTGTCGTGAACAACGAGGTCATAACCTGGAGTGAGCTGAGGAGCGCAATAGCAATGGAAGAAAAAGGGTTTCTTGAAAAACTGCCGGAAGGGCGGAAAGAAGATGCGATAAAAGGGCTTGAAAAAAATTATTTGTACGATCTGATAGAGATGAGGCTGCAGATGCAGGAGGCCAGGAGGACCGGACAGGATGTAAGCGATGCCGAGATAAGCGGCGTCATTGCGGACATAAAAAGTAAATATGGTATGACTGATGAGTCCCTTAAGAAGTCATTAGAGGCCGAAGGTCTGAACATTGAAGAGTATAAGGCGAAGCTCGGAGAACAGATATTGCTTTCAAAGGTCGTTAATTTTGAGGTCAAGACTAATATTGTCATCACGGACAAAGAAATAGGCGATTATTATGAGGCGAACAAAGGCAAATTCGGCGGGGAAAAGCGCCGGATAAGACAGATATTTTTCCCCGCGCCAAAGGACAATTTACAGAAGGGGGCCCTTGAAGAAAAAGCCGGCGATATAATCAGGAGAATTAACAGGGGAGAAGACTTCTCAAAGCTTGCGGAAGAGCTCTCTGAAGACCGGAGCAGGCAGTTCGGGGGGGATTTGGGCTATATCAGCCGCGGGAGCGCGCTGAAAGAGGTTGAAGACGCAGCTTTTTCTCTGAATGCCGGTGAGGTCAGCAAACCGTTCTGGAGCCCCGCGGGACTTCATATAATAAAGCTTGAGGACACGGTCGGCGGTGAAGGAGCTGAGGGGGCCAGGGACAAAATAAAAGAAATACTTTTTCAAAAGGCCTTCGCATCAAAATATGTTATATGGAAGGCTGGTCTGAAAGAAAAGGCGCATATAGAGATAAAGTTATGAATAACTTGATTTCACAGATGAAGAAACATAGATTACACAGATAAACAAATTTACATATCTGATTAATCATCTTTAGAAATCTGTGTTATCAGGAATAATAACCATTATTCCAAGGAGTTAAGAATGTTAGATGACAATATTAAAATCGGACTCACCTTTGACGATGTGCTTTTAGTTCCTGCAAAATCTGATATTCTGCCCGGAGAAGTTGATGTAAGCACATGGCTTACAAGGAACATAAAAATAAATGTCCCTATTGTAAGCGCTGCTATGGATACGGTAACGGAAGCGAGGCTTGCGATCGCAATTGCACAGGAGGGGGGAATAGGGATAATCCATCGCGCCATGTCTGTCGATGCGCAGGCTACAGAGGTCGACAAAGTAAAAAAGTCTGAAAGCGGCATGATCGTTGACCCTATCACCCTGGGGCCTGATGAGAAAATATCCAAGGCGCTTGCCATCATGGAAAAATACAGGATATCCGGGGTGCCCATTACAAAAAACGGGCGGCTTGTCGGCATACTGACAAACAGGGACCTGAAATTTGAAACAAACCTGCAGAAAAAAGCCTCTGAGGTCATGACCGGAAAGGGGCTTATCACCGCCCGCGAAGGTATAACGCTGGATGAGGCAAAAGAAATACTGCACAAACACAAGATCGAAAAACTTCCCATCGTAAATAAAAAATTTGCCCTTACAGGGCTTATCACAATTAAAGATATCGAGAAAAAACTGAAGTATCCAACCGCCTGCAAAGATTCTCTCGGCAGGCTTAGAGTAGGCGGGGCGCTGGGCGTCGGGAAAGACGCGGTCACCCGCGCTGCCGCTTTGGTCAGGGCCGGAGTCGACGTCCTTGCCGTGGATACCGCGCATGGACATTCAAAGAGGGTGATCTCGACTATTAAGGAATTAAGGGAAAAATTTCCGGATATGGAAATCATAGGCGGCAACGTGGCCTCGGCAAACGCAACAAAAGACCTGATCAGCGCAGGGGCCAGCGCAGTAAAAGTCGGCGTCGGTCCGGGGTCGATCTGCACGACAAGGATAGTTGCAGGCGCAGGGGTCCCGCAGTTGACCGCTATTAAAGAGTGCTCTGAGGTAGCCGATGCCGCCGGCATTCCGATAATTGCGGACGGCGGTGTCAAGTACTCGGGAGATATAACAAAAGCCGTTGCCGCCGGAGCAAGCTCCGTGATGATCGGGAGTCTTTTTGCGGGTACGGACGAGAGCCCCGGGGAACTTGTGCTTTACCAGGGAAGAACATACAAAGTTTACAGAGGTATGGGCTCACTTGGCGCTATGGAGGCAGGCAGCAAAGACAGATACGCCCAGGAAGGCGTTGAAAGCAAAAAGCTCGTACCTGAAGGCGTTGAGGGCAGGGTCCCGCACAAAGGACCAATCGCAGCCAGCGTATACCAGCTCGTCGGCGGGCTTCGCTCGGGCATGGGCTATTGCGGATGCAAGACCATTGAGGAGCTGCGGACAAAAGCAGAGTTTGTCAGGATCACCCCGGCAGGCCTCAGGGAAAGCCACGTGCATGACGTCACTGTAACCAAAGAAGCGCCGAATTACAGGGTTGATTAACAACAGCGATCAGCCTTTTGCAAACAGCAATCAGTAAAAGAAAAATTCTTGGCTGATTGCTGATAGCTGATTGCTGAGGGCTTAAGACAGAAGACATATGAGTAACACTGAAAAAATATTGGTTCTCGACTTCGGTTCCCAATATACCCAGCTTATCGCGAGGAGGGTGAGGGAGCAGAAGGTTTATTCCGAAATTTTACCGTATAACGTCACCATTGACAGGATAAAGGAATTCGCTCCAAAGGGGATTGTCCTGTCAGGCGGACCCTCAAGTGTTTATGAAAAGAACGCGCCGCTTCCCGATAAAGAGATTTTCAATCTCGGCATCCCGGTGCTCGGGATTTGCTACGGTATGCAGCTTATGGCCCGCATGCTCGGTGGAAAAGTGGCAAAGGCGGCAAAGAGGGAATACGGACGCGCGGAATTGATGATTGACGATGATACGGATTTACTGAGGGGAATCGCGGCAAAGGGCAAAGGGCAAAGGGCAAAGGGCAGAAAACCCGTCACTTATCACTCATCACTCGTCACTGTAGTATGGATGTCTCACGGGGACAAAATCGTGAAACAGCCCAAAGGGTTCAACCCAATCGCCCACACAGACAATTCACCTGTTGCCGCAATGGCGGACAAGAGCAGGAAATTCTACGCGCTCCAGTTCCATCCGGAGGTGGCCCATACGGAGAACGGCGCAAGAATCTTAAAGAATTTTGTCTTCAACGTATGCCGGTGCAAACCAAAATGGACCATGCAGTCTTTCATCGAGACAACGACAAAAGAGATCAGGGAAAGGGTCGGTAAAGACAGGGTCGTATGCGCAATAAGCGGCGGGGTGGATTCCGCTGTTACGGCGGTATTGATCAACAGGGCCATCGGGAAGCGGCTTACCTGCATTTTTGTGGATAACGGCGTATTGAGACTCGGGGAGGCAACGAAGGTCGAAGGCATGCTGAAGAAGCATTTCCATATGAATATAATCTGCGTCGACGCCTCTAAAAGATTTCTTGGAAAGTTGAAAGGCGTCACGGACCCGGAGAAGAAGAGAAAAATCATCGGCAATGAATTCATCAGGGTATTTGAAGAAGAGGCCATGACGATTAAGGGGGTCAAATATCTCGCTCAGGGGACCTTGTACCCCGATGTAATAGAGAGCACATCGTTCAAAGGGCCGTCCGCGACAATAAAGAGCCATCATAATGTCGGCGGGCTTTTGAAGGATATGAAGCTGAGGCTTATAGAACCCCTGCGAGAGCTTTTTAAGGACGAAGTGAGGGTCCTGGGCAGAGAGCTGGGGATGCCGGATGAGATCATCAGCCGTCATCCGTTCCCGGGTCCGGGGCTTGCGATCAGGATAATTGACGAAGTTACGCCGCAGAGGGCCGATATCCTCAGGAAGGCGGACGCGATAGTCCTTGAAGAAATCAAGAAGGCAGGGCTTTACAATGAGATATGGCAGGCCTTTGCGGTTTTGCTTCCCATAAAAACGGTAGGTGTCATGGGCGATGAAAGGACATATGAAAACGTGGTTGCCGTCAGGGCGGTAAAGAGTGTGGACGGGATGACCGCTGACTGGGCAAAGCTGCCCTATGATGTTTTAGGCATAATCTCAAACAGGATAATCAACGAGGTTAAAGGCATTAACCGGGTTGTGTTTGATATCAGTTCAAAGCCGCCGGGCACTATTGAATGGGAGTAGGGGCAGGCCCCCGTGCCTGCCCGATTCAAGGTCAACCACAGGGGGTTGCCCCTACAACACCCCTTCATAAGAACTTCACATTTGTCATGCTAAAATCCATGAACAGTTTTCCGGGCAACACTTGCGCAGTCAGGTAAAAAGTGCTATATAAAATAATTAACAATGCATGATGAGTAATGAACAATGAAAGAGAATCCTTGATTGATAATTACTCATTGATAATTCTTAATTAATCTCAAAGGAGGAGGTTGTCATGAAAAAAATAATTTCAATACTGATGGTACTCGCATTCCTGGCTTTGACCGTCGGCTGCACACAGTACCACGCAAGAGGCGCAGGCGTAGGCGGCGCGATCGGAGGCGTTGCCGGGGCGCTCCTTGACAGGAAAAACCCATGGCGTGGAGGCGTAATCGGAGCTGTGCTCGGTGGTATTGCCGGGGCTTCTCTTACGGAAGTGTCGATGCAGGCTTCGCAGGAAGCAGTGCAGCAGAACAGGCCTGTAGAGTACAGAACGACCGACGGCCGCGGCGTGGTACAGGCGTATCCGCTGGATTATGATGCCAAGACAAGATGCCATAAAGTGCAGGAACGCGTCTGGGAAGACGGCAAGCTTATAAAAGACCAGATAAAGGAAATATGTGAAGGCGAAAAGACCGAGAGGAAGTATTAGCATTTTTAGCCGCAGAGGACACAGAGAAAAGATGAGAAGCTGATTATAAATATAAAAGACATTGACTTGCTTCCAGGGGCTGCTGAAATGCGGCCCTTTTTGTTTTTCAGGGTTTGTGATAATATTAATGGTTTTCAAAAGGCAGTCAGCCGCGGATTTACACAGATTCACGCGGATTTAAAAAACAGAACAGGCAACTCGGAACACAGATAACAGATTAACAAATAAAGATTTGTTTTTTTGTCTGTGTTCAGGGTTTTGTGCTCTTTTAATCTGTCTTTATAATCTGTGGTTATCCGCGTTAATCCGTGGCAATTAATTTATATGGAAGAGCGGCTTCAGAAAATTTTAGCGAAATGCGGCATAGCCTCCCGGAGGAAGGCGGAGGATATGATACTTGAGGGAATGGTCACCGTAAACGGCGCGCCCGCTGTGCTCGGTATGAAGGCGGACCTTGAGAGGGACCACATCAAGGTCAGGGGCAAGCTTATACATACTGCTGAGCAGAAGGTTTACCTGATGTTTTACAAGCCGGACAAGTGTCTCACAACCATGTCGGATTCGGAGGGGCGGGCGACCGTGAAGGATTTCCTGAAGGGAGTGAAGGCGCATGTGTTTCCTGTGGGAAGGCTCGATTATAATTCCGAGGGACTCCTCGTTCTGACCAATGACGGAGACATGGCGCACGCGATACTCCACCCGGCCCAAAAGGTCCCGAAGACATATCTTGTGAAGGTTGACGGTTTTCTTGAGGACAAGGACAAGGCCAGGCTGGAAAAAGGGATCAGGCTCAAGGACGGCATGACAGCTCCTGCAAAGGTAAAAAAGATAAAAGAGACGGAAGCCAATTCCTGGATTGAAATGACGATTTATGAGGGCAAAAAAAGGCAGATCAGGAGGATGCTTGAAGGGGTGGGGCATCCTGTTATCAAACTGAAGAGGACCAGGATCAACGGGCTGTCTTTAGGGAGACTCGAACCGGGAACATTCCGGCATCTTACGCCTGAAGAGATAAGAAGGTTGAAAAAGGATGTAGGGGCAGCCCCTACAAAATGTCGGGTCAAGCCCGGAACGAAGAGCGGAGATTAATAAATATGTTACGCGACAAATATTGCGGTGAGGTAAACGAACAGGATATCGGCGCGACTTTGAATATCGCGGGCTGGGCCAACAAGTGGCGCGACCACGGCGGTGTGATATTTATCGACATCCGCGACAGAAACGGCATTGTGCAGGTCGTATTTAATCCTGAAATCAATGCGGATATCCACGCGCTCGCTCACAGGGTGAGGAGTGAATATGTAATCCAGGTTGCGGGTGAAGTAAGGAAGAGACCTGAAGGTACGGTCAATCCCTCCATTCCCACAGGGCAAATCGAGATTGTCGCCAGGGAGCTGAAAATTCTCAACGAATGCAAACCGCTCCCGTTTATGATTGAAGACGAAACAGACGCGTCCGAGTCCCTCAGGTACAAGCACCGGTATCTCGACCTCAGAAGGCCGGTCATCCGGAAAAACCTGGTCATCAGACATAAAGCCGTAAAGGGCATACGCGCATATCTCGATTCGCAGGGGTTTCTTGAGATAGAAACACCTATGCTCACAAAGAGCACGCCCGAAGGCGCGAGGGATTACCTCGTGCCGAGCAGGACGAACCCGGGGCATTTCTTCGCGCTCCCTCAATCTCCCCAATTGTTTAAACAGATACTCATGGTATCGGGAATGGACAGGTACTACCAGATCGTCAGATGTTTCCGCGACGAGGACCTCCGGGCCGACAGGCAGCCGGAATTCACACAGGTGGATATGGAGATGTCTTTTGTGAACAGGGAAGACGTGATGACGATAACTGAAGGCATGATAAAAAAAGTCTTTAAAGACACGATCAATGTTGAACTGTCAATGCCGTTTCAGAGACTGACCTATCATGAGGCGATGGAGAGATTCGGCTGCGATAAACCCGATTTACGGTTCTCTCTCGAGCTCAGGAACGTGAGCGGCATCGTGAAAGATTCATCTTTCAAGGTGTTCCTCGATACCCTTTCAAAAGGAGGCATCGTAAAAGGCATCAACGCTAAAGGACTCGCGGGCTATTCGAGAAAAGAGCTTGACGACCTCACAAAGGAAGTCCAGTCTTTCGGCGCAAAAGGGCTCGCGTGGATAAAAATCAAAAACGGCTTTGAATCTCCGATAGCGAAATTCTTCCCGGAGCAGGCGTTAGAGGCCCTTGCTGAAAGGCTTGAGGCAAAGGAGGGAGACCTCCTTCTTTTTGTTGCGGACAGTGAAAAGGTCGCAAACGACTGCCTCTCAAGGTTGAGGAATGAACTTGCAAAAAGACTTGACCTGGTCAGGGACGGGGTTTATGCCTTTGCCTGGATAACGGACTTCCCACTCTTTGAATGGAATGATGAGGAAAAGAGATATGAGGCCATGCATCACCCGTTCACAAGCCCGATGGAAGAAGATATGGAGAAATTTATGACCGTAGGGGCAATTCATGAATTGCCCCTACAAAATCAGGACGCCGGCATCGCGTCATTACACGCTCAGGCCTACGACATCGTATTAAACGGTTACGAGATCGGCGGGGGCAGCATCCGTATTTATAAGAAGGAAGTGCAGGACCGGATGTTTCAACTCCTCAATATCAGTCCTGAAGACGCGGATGCGAAATTCGGCTTTCTCCTTGAGGCGCTGGAGTTCGGCGCGCCGCCTCACGGCGGTATAGCCCTCGGCCTTGACAGGCTTGTGATGATAATAGCAGGCGCGCAGTCAATAAGAGATGTCATTGCATTCCCCAAAACCCAGAAGGCTATATGTCCCCTCAGCAACGCCCCCTCCGAAGTCGGTCCGAAGCAGCTTAAAGAGCTGAGCATCAGGCTGGATATTGTGGAGTAGGGGCGAACCTATATTATATGTTCGCCCTTCAGGACAGACACGCAGGTCCTCGGCAGCCTGCTGATATTTGACTGGTGAAAAAAAATGTGGTAAGTAAGTTGTAAGCCGTCAGGGAGAAATATGCGGCAATGTTGCCTCATATTGGATGGAGAAGATTATGGACCATGAAACCGAAAGTGAACTTGCGGAAAAATATGCCCACCGTTTCGGTCAGATCGCAACTGACCTGGGGTTCGTAACTTCTGACCAGGTCAGAAAAGCGCTTGATGAGCAGATATCCAATACGTTGTCCGCGAGGCTGAGACCCCGCAAGCTTATCGGCGAGATACTTTTTGAAAATGGCTGGATGACCCTGAAACAGATTGAGACGGTGTTGGCCGAGCTCTTCAAATAAAAATAATCGCAGTTCAACCCCTTGATTTTACATTGTTATCTTTCTTTTTCTGTTTGAATAAGCAAAAATTATAAATTAATTTAAATTTTTATATTGACTCATCTGCCGGGTCTTTCATATTATATCAACTCGTTACTCAAAGAATTCTTGCAATTATTTACGGATTAATACCCTTTTATAAATTCTTCACACATTATCATTGAAGAAAGACCGGTATTTTATCCTTCTATTATGAAAAGGAGAGACGCATGAGACTTGTATTGTTAGGAGCCCCCGGCGCCGGAAAGGGCACGCAGGCGAAGAAGCTTATTGAAAAATTCGGCATCCCCCAGATTTCTACCGGTGATATCCTCAGAAAAGCCGTTGCGGACGGCACCCCCCTTGGAAAAGAAGCAAAAATAGTTATGGATAAAGGAGAGCTGGTCCCGGATTCTATTGTTATCGGGCTGGTAAAGGAGAGGCTTGCACAGGATGATTGCAGGAAAGGTTACATCCTTGACGGTTTCCCCCGGAACACTTCCCAGGCAGAGACACTTGATAAAGTCCTTTCGGACATGAACGCTTCTCTCGATGTAGCGTTAAGCGTTGATGTCGACAAGGATGACCTTATGAAAAGACTTACGGGCAGACGGACCTGCAGGAAATGTCAGCAGATGTACAATGTTTATTTCTCTCCGGCAAAGAATGACGGCATATGCGACAAGTGCGGAGGAGAGCTTTTTCAGAGGGATGACGATAAGGAAGCAACCATAAAGAACAGGCTTGATGTATATGAGAAGGCGACCGCGCCGCTTATTGATTATTACGGCAAAAAAGGCATTCTCAAGTCGGTTAAAGGCGTAGGCAGCATAGATGAGATTTTCAGTAACATCTGTTCAATTCTCGGATAAAAATACAGCACGTTTATAGAATAAAAAATCAAGGAGGAAAAAATGGCGTTAGTCAATCCACACGGCAAAGAGAAGAAACTTAAACCCCTTCTTCTCGAAGGCAAGGCACTGGAAGAAGCAAAGGCAAAGGCAAAGACCCTTACACAGGTCAAGATGACCTCAAGGGAAACGGGCGACCTCATAATGCTTGGCATCGGAGGGTTTACCCCGCTCGAAGGCTTTATGGGAAAGGCCGACTGGCAGGGCGTCTGCGACAAATATACAATGGCGGACGGCACCTTCTGGCCGATCCCGATCACCCTTTCAACCACAAAAGGGCAGGCCGACAGCATCAAGATCGGCGAGGAAGTGTCTCTTGTTGATGAGGAAAGCGGCGAGATAATGGGACTCATGACAGTGAAGGAGAAATATACGATCGACAAGGAACATGAGTGCAAGAAAGTGTTCTGGACCACTGATACCGAACATCCCGGTGTTGCAAAGGTAATGGCGCAGGCAGAGATCAATCTCGCCGGCCCGGTAAAGGTCCTGAGCCAGGGTAAATTCCCTGAGGAATATCCCGGAATATACCAGACCCCGGCTGAAGCAAGGAAGTTCTTCGAATCAAAAGCCTGGTCCACAGTTGCCGCATTCCAGACCCGTAACCCCATGCACCGCTCCCACGAATACCTCACAAAGATCGCGATTGAAATCTGCGATGGCGTCTACATCCACATGCTTCTTGGAAAATTAAAAGCAGGCGATATCCCCGCTGATGTAAGACAGAATGCTATCGACGCCCTGACAGCCAACTATTATGTGAAGGATTCAATAATGGTCGGAGGTTATCCGCTTGATATGAGATACGCGGGACCGAGGGAAGCCCTTCTGCACGCGCTTTTCAGGCAGAACTACGGCTGCAGTCATCTGATCGTAGGACGCGACCATGCAGGTGTCGGCGACTATTACGGCCCGTTCGATGCGCATAAAATATTTGATGAGATTCCTGCGAATGCACTTGAGACCAAACCACTGAAGATAGACCATACATTCTGGTGTCACAAGTGTGATGGAATGGCTTCCATGAAGACCTGCCCGCACGGCAAGGAAGA
>QZKO01000033.1 GCA_003599505.1 Nitrospiraceae bacterium
AATACCGGAAGTAAGGGAAATAACCCCGAGCCACCTCGTGCGCTGCGGACAGACTTCCGCTTATGATGTAAATTTCGGTTACCGCACGGGCGCGGCCGGGGTGCTGCTGCGTGGAAGCGATATTGTAACTGGGTAAGTATTCAACAGTAGCTTTGTCAACGCGAAACTCCTCGATGACGGTTTTGGTAGGGCTGCATAGAACTAATCTTCCGCATAGTGAACTATATCAGAATCGCCATATCAAACTTTTATGTTTAGAGAAACGAAAAGGGTCGCGCCTTGACATTGGGCGGTTTTTGCCAGAAATAAATGGTGCAAGGCTTGTCTGGCTGAAAGAGGTAATGACAGAGGCGTAGAGTTGTAGGGGCGACCCGCCGGGTCGCCCTTTTTATTCTGCCCCCCCCCGACCCTTGAACCTGAAAAATTCCCCCACTTCTTTATAACATTACTTAATGCATGATATACAGTCAAATCAAAATAATTCTTGTCAATCCCTATGAAAAAAAGGTATTCTTTTGTAATTATCCGAAAATCATATAATCATTGGTAGATTTTACGCAACAACGTAATCGTTGATATACTATGCACATGGAATTTGAATGGGAGCAAAATAAGGCAGCAAAAAATATAAAAAAACATGATGTCTCATTCTATGAAGCTGCCACAGTGTTTGGTGACCCTTTGTCTGCTACATTCCCCGATCCTGATCATTCGACTCAGGAAAACAGATTTATCATTATAGGGTCGTCAAACTCAGGGAGATTGCTTGTTGTTGCTCATACATACAGAAAGGGGCATGTGCGCATTATAAGCGCAAGAAAAGCAACACGCCATGAAAGGAAATATTATGAAGAAGAAACTTGAAACAAAATTAGAAGATGACCTCAGAGCTGAATATGACTTCTATAAGTTAAAGGGCGGCGTCCGGGGAAAATACGCGAAGCAGTTTCATGCTGGTACTAATTTAGTACTTTTAGAGCCAGACATAGCTAAAGTTTTTCCCAATGATGATGCAGTAAATGAAGCCCTAAGACAATTAATCAAGATAGCCAAAGCTCGCGTAGGCCACGCTAATTGATTAGAAAAATCTAACACTTATACGGTGTTATGGTGGCACGTCAGTCATAAGGGCAACTTAAGCAATGTAGTAATGCACGTCCTGTTCTTCATGCCTCACCTCCTTTTGTATTTTTTTCGTGACAAACGCCACAGGGAAGTTTATAATTTTCTATCAGCGAATTCCGGGTTCTTTTTACCGTTCCTACTGCGTAGTATAGATATCGTTATGTAGCTTAATCATTCAGCGGTAGACAGATATGGTGGTATCATATATAATACCTTCATGAAGAAACCAGAGATTGTTATTGATACGAACGTTGTAGTTTCAGCATTGAGATCGCAGCGAGGAGCATCTTACAAATTATTGATGGAAATTGGAAGCGGTAAATTTGATATAAACGTGTCAGTGCCCTTAGTTTTAGAATATGAGAGCGCGGCAAAGAGATTAATCGGAAAAATCAAACTTAAACGAAGAGATGTAGACGATATAGTCGATTATATATGTTCAAAAGCTAAGCGATGGAAGATATTTTATCTATGGAGGCCATATTTAAAGGATCCGAAGGATGATATGGTATTGGAGCTGGCAGTGACGGCAAAATGTGATTTTATAGTTACGTACAACAAAGATGATTTTCAAAATGTGAGAACTTTTGGTTTGCGAGTAATGACACCAAAGGAATTCTTGAAATTGATAGGAGTGATAAAATGAGTACGATTAGTCTTAGATTACCAGAGTCATTACATGAGACGGCTCGAGAGTTAGCCAAGAAAGATCATGTGTCAATCAACCAGTTTATTGCTACAGCACTTGCAGAGAAAATATCAGCGTTAATTACTGGTGAGTATCTCGAAGAAAGAGCCAAAAGAGGAAGCCGGAAGAAATTTGAAAAAGCTATGGCTAAAGTAGCAGATGTAGAGCCGGAAGAACACGATAAAATATAAAGGCGCTACATAACACTTATACCTGTAGACGATTAGAAGTCAAGCATCTCCTCTCAAAAGACTTTCTCAATCTCTTCCGAGAATCAGTTTCCGGATAGAGGCAGGATCGTTCCTGAACTGAAAGCATATGGCATTTTGAGTTATCGAGAATTAATCATTTCACCTTGGCGAGTTGTCTACAGGACATCTGATCAGAAGGGATATGTTCTTGCTGTCATTGATTCAAGAAGAAGCATGGAAGACATATTGATTGAACGGTTTTTATAAAATCTAACACCAAATACCTTTAGGCGATTAAAATCAAGCATCTCCTCTTAAATTCCTTCTCTTTCTCTTCTGAGACCATTTTCACGAAGAGCGGCAAAGCAATTCAAACCCTGAACTCCAAACTCTATGCGCTGTTCAGGTATAATAAAAGCGCGCATGAAAAAGTCTTTTGTCCTTGACACAAATGTTTTAATACACGACCCTGAGGCCCTCCTGCATTTTGAAGATAACGACGTGGTGCTGCCGATTACCGTTATTGAAGAGCTGGACAAACTGAAGAAAGGCAACGGCGAAATCCCCTATTCCGCGCGCCAGGCCCTGCGGCTGATTGATTCTTTCAGGGAAACAGGGAATCTCTCCGCGGGGGTTGCGATGTCGAGCGGCGGGGCCCTGCGGGTCATGATTGAAGAGGGCTCTCATATGGCAAGTCATTCGAATGACAACAGGATTATTTCTGCCGCCGTTACTCTCGCCGGCAAGAAGGATAAAAACCATCCCGTGATATTAGTGTCCAAGGACACGTCGGTAAGGATCAAGGCAGACGCCCTCGGTCTTGTTACGCAGGACTATCTGAAGGACAAGACGACCGTGTTCCAGAAATACGGGAATATTATGGAAGAGGACGCTGTCCCCGGTGAAATCAGGTCGGTGAGGTATATGAAGTCAGGCGACAGGATATTCAGGGCATATGGTGAGGACAAGATGGAGCTTATCAGAAGACAGCGTTCCGTCATGAATATTTCTCCAAAGAATATCGAGCAGGAATGCGCCATCGACGCCCTCCTCGCGCCCCGGATAAATGTCATGGCCCTCACCGGGCGGGCCGGGACCGGGAAGACCCTGCTCGCCATCGCCGCAGGACTGCATTTCTGCACAAAGGCTTCGCATAAAGGTGTTACTGAACATGCGGGAAGATACGAACAGGTTGTAGTCGCGAGGCCGATCGTCCCTCTCGGCAATGACCTTGGTTTCCTGCCCGGGGACGTGAGGGAAAAGCTCCATCCATGGATGCAGCCCATCTATGACAATCTGGATGTTATTGTCGGCACGCCCGGGGACCACGGGGAGGGCAAAGAGGTCAATTACAGGAGCGCCGACTATCTGATAGAATCGGAAGTCATCCATATTGAACCCCTTACTTATATCAGGGGCAGAAGTCTGCCCAGACGCTTTCTCGTTATTGACGAGGCCCAGAACCTCAGGCCCCTTGACGTCAAGACGATCATCACCCGCTGCGGAGAGGGCACCAAGGTCGTTTTTACCGGAGACCTGGAGCAGATTGATTCTCCATTCCTCGACGCGGCGTCAAACGGCCTCGCGCACCTGATTAACAAGTTTATCCAGGAAGAGAATTTTTGTTACCTTAACCTGAAACAGGGCGCGAGATCGGCCCTTGCCGAGCGCGCTGCGGAGCTGCTGTAAACAGGAGGAGCAGGAATGAAGCCTTATGCGACCATGCTGGACCTTATCGGCAATACGCCTCTTGTCAGACTGAACCGGATTTCCGGTCCTGACGACGCCGAAATCTGGGCGAAACTGGAGGGGTCTAATCCCGGCGGCTCCGTGAAAGACCGGATCGCCCTGTCCATGATAGAGGCCGCTGAGAGAGAGGGAAAACTGAAACCCGGGGGGACGGTAATAGAGCCCACAAGCGGCAATACCGGGATAGGACTCGCGTGGATCGCCGCTGTAAAAGGGTACCGGCTGATATTGACGATGCCGGAGACCATGTCATTAGAGAGGAGACAGACCTTCGGGGCGTTCGGGGCGGAGCTTGTTCTGACGCAGGGCGCGCGGGGCATGATGGGGGCCGTGGAAAAAGCGGAGATATTATTAAAACAGAACCCTGATTATTTTATGCCGATGCAGTTTGAGAACCCCGCCAATCCCGAAATACACAGAAGGACCACCGCCGCTGAAATAATTGAGGCCGCCGGTCCAGGAATCGACGGTTTTGTCGCCGGGATCGGCACGGGGGGGACCATAACGGGAGTCGGGGAGGTGTTAAGGGCCGGAAAACCCGATATATGGATAGCGGCCGTGGAACCCGCGGCGTCTCCGGTGTTGTCCGGAGGCAATCCCGGGCCTCACAGGATAGCGGGGCTCGGCGCGGGATTTTTTCCGGGCGTGCTGAATACGAAGATTTATGATGAGGTAATACCTGTAACCGATGATGACGCGGCGTCCATGACGCGGCTGCTTGCGAGGAACGAAGGGATACTCGCCGGCATTTCTTCAGGCGCCGCTGCGTGGGCGGCGCTGAAGGTGGCGGGGAAACTGGGAACGGGAAAGAAAGTCGTGGTAATTTTCCCGGACCGCGGCGACAGGTATCTGAGCACGGGACTCTTTACTCCTTCATAAGGCGCGGCAATCTCAGCCGCTGCGGGTTCTGATATACTAATATATGTTCAAGCGCATATCACTGACCCTGAAAATGCTCCTGATAACAATGATCGTGGGGATTTTCGCGTGGAGTTTCCTGGACCCGATCCAGAGCCGTACGATAAAAAACGTATTTCATCACCAATTGTCCGCAAAGCTTGCTGAAGACGCCAATAAAAACCTGATGCTGTTTGACCGCTACGTCCAGATATTCCGCCAGAACGTCAGACTAATAGTGTTGCAGAAACAGTTTTATGATTATGTCCGGGAGGCCAATAAGAAAGAGTGGGCGCTTGACCCGGACGGTCAGGGCC
This sequence comes from Nitrospiraceae bacterium, assembly GCA_003599505.1. Classification (GTDB taxonomy): domain Bacteria; phylum Nitrospirota; class Thermodesulfovibrionia; order UBA6902; family UBA6902; genus SURF-23. The sequence continues at coordinate 4,968 of QZKO01000033.1, forward strand.
ATATTAAATCGTATTCATATTATACGGAATTCCCCCGGGCCTCATCAGCGCAGAACAGCCGGGACCGGCTTAAAGCTTATTTATATTACATGGAGTCGCCTCAGTGGCTGCAGGACATTTCCGTTCTCCGTTCATACCCGTCCTTCAGTTACGCCCTGTTGACGGACGGAAGAGGCCGCGTAAGGGAAATTTATAAAAATATCGCTGAAGCGCCTCCTCCTTCATTGCTTGAGCCCGCGCATCTGTTGCAGCAGTTACGTCACAATCAAAGCCTCCTAACGGATATCGGCGGCGTCCTTTATCTCGTTACCGCTGAATCTCTTTACAGCCCGGACCGGAAACCGCTGGCCACTTTACTGCTTGCGGCTCCCGTTGATAATAAGTTTTTGTCTGAATCGCAGGACAAGGACAATATCGTGGCGTTTGCAGGAGGAGACAGCCGGGGAATTTTCGCGAGCAACAGGGGCGACCTTCTGCCCGCGGGCACGCCGCTGGAATCACTGAAGGACAGATACCTCTATTCGGGTAAAAGTTTTTATAACTACGGGGCTTCGGGCCTGAAGATGGAAATTATAACGCTTATCCCCAGAGAGCCTTACGAGCTGCTCAGCAAATCGATCCTCGGCAAAGAGCGTGGGAACAGGATAATAACCGCCCTCCTGCTTATACTTTCTTTCTCACTGATTATGATCTGGATTACGAAGCGCATTCAGAAACTGACCGGCAGGGTCCTGGATTTCTCTGAAAAGTCCCTGAATGTGCGTAAGAAATATTCTTCACCTGAAGGAGATGAGCTGAAAGTCCTTGACGAATGTTTCCGGACCCTGACAGGGGAAATCGCGGCATCCCATGAGTCGCTCAGGAGCCAGGCCGAGACCCTGCAGAAGGAAAGGGACAGGGCGCAGAATTATCTGGACATAGCCGGTACTATTATTTTGACCCTTAATTCCGAAGGACGGGTAACTCTCATAAACAGAAAAGGGAGCAGCCTGCTTGGATACAGGGAAGAAGAGATTGTCGGTAAAGACTGGTTTGATAATTTCATCCCTGAAAGGATGCGGCATGAGATAAGAGAAGTCTTTGGGAAGATAATGTCCGGAGAGGGCGGGTTCCCGGCATATTATGAAAACCCGGTGCTTGCCGGGGCAGGCGGGGAAAGGCTGGTGGCCTGGCACAATACCGCGCTGAAAGACGAAGGCGGCAGGATTACCGGCATCCTCAGCTCGGGAGAAGACATTACCGAACATAAGCAGCTTGAAAGGTCGCTTATCGGGATTGAGGAGCGGGAGCGCCGCCGCATAGGGCAGGATTTGCATGACGGGCTGGGACAGCTTCTGACAGGCATTGCCTTCCAGGTAAGGGGGCTGGGCCGCAAGCTGGAGAAGAATTATTTTGCCGATGCTGAAAGCGCCGCGGAGATCTCCGTGCTCGTTGATGACGCGAAAAAGCAGGTCAGCAGGATATCCAAGGGGCTTTATCCGGTCGAAATGGACAGGGAGGGCCTTATGACGGCGCTTGAGGAGCTTGCTGTTTACACGAGGAAGGCCTTTGAAATACCTTGCGATTTTGTGTGCAGGGAGCCCGTCTCCATCCTTAACAAGACCGCGGTACTGCAGTTGTACCGTATCGCGCAGGAGGCGGTAACCAACGCGGTCAAACACGGCAGGCCCGGCCGGGTGGAGATTTCACTTTCCGGCGCGCGCGGTAAAATTCTTATGACAGTAAAAGATGACGGCACAGGCATTCCCGGTGTCTCCGGAAGAATAACAGGAGGAATGGGTCTGAAAATAATGGGATACAGGGCAAACCTTATTAACGCGATGCTCGACATAAGGCAGGATACCGGCGGCGGGACCACGGTTACCTGTATATTTTCCGATACAGGCGAGGAACCGGAACAGGAAAGATAACCGTCGCGCGAGTAATTTTTTTCTTAAAAAAGGTACGTTCGGTATGGTAACATACAAATATTCCATTCTCCGGGAAGCCGTAATCTTATGAAGAGCCACAAGCCGGAAGACAGAAAACAAAAGCACAAAATACTCATTGTCGACGACCACCCTATTGTCAGGCAGGGGCTGGCCCAGCTTATAAACCAGGAGGCCGGCTTTACCGTTTGCGGAGAGGCGAGCGACATCCCCTCGGCCCTGCAGGCAATAAGGGCCGGCGACCCGGATATTATGATAGTCGATATTTCCCTCGGGCAGAGCAGCGGGATAAGGCTTGTGGAAGAAATCATGTCGGCAAGACCCTCTTCCCTGATACTGGTGCTGTCCATGCATGACGAATCTTTGTACGCCGAGAGGTGTTTCGCGGCAGGGGCCAGGGGTTATCTTATGAAACAGGAGCCGCCTGAGAAAGTGATCCTCGCGATAAAAAAAATACTGAACGGAGAAGTATATATAAGCGACCGGCTCAGCGCGAGGCTCCTGCAGAAATTTGTTACAAAACAGCCTGATGCTTACAGTTCACCTATTGAAAGGCTCAGCAACCGCGAGCTGGAGGTGTTTCAGCTCATAGGCCAGGGGTTGAAGACGCGCAGGATCGCGGAAGAACTGAACCTCAGCGTAAAGACCATAGAAACCTATATCGAACATATTAAAAGGAAAATGGACCTTGACGACTCACGCGATTTGATACTGCACGCCGTTCAATGGCATATGGACAAACAGTCCTGAGACGTGGAGGCAGCGCTGTCAATGAGTGAAAGAACAGGGCATAAAAAAACCGGAAACAGCGGCACCGGGGTCAGGCCCGTGTGGGCGACTATCTTCAACAGCATGACGGACCTGGTCACCATCCATGACGGGGAATTCAATATCCTGTTTGCCAATGAAAAAGCCCAAAAGACGCTCCGCCTTCCTTCGCTTAACGGCACAAAAGTTAAATGCTACAGATACTACCATGGGAAGAAACGCCCCCCGGAATACTGCCTCTTCCCCGGGTGCATAAGCAAGAGGGAAACGGTTTCAGGAGAAATATTTGAACCCCGCCTGAATTCCTTCTTTGAGGTCAGAATGATACCCCGGCTCAGTAAAGCAGGCCGTCTCTCCGGGTTAATCCATATCTTCAGGGACGTCACTGACCGCAAAAGGGCTGAAGATGAGCTGCAAAAACACCGGGATGAGCTTATGCGGCTTGTGGAGGAGCGCACTGTGGAGCTTACCGCTTCAAATGACCGTCTCAGACAGGAAATTATGGACAGGCGGCTGGCTGAGCATGAGCTTAAGTTGTCCGGACAGAAATTCAGGAACCTGTATGACAACGCGCCGGATATGTACCATTCCCTGAACATGAATAAAATCATAATCGAATGCAACGAGACGGAAGCAAGGATGCTCGGATACAGCAAGGAAGAGATCATCGGCAGACCCCTTGCCGATTTTTTCACCGAGGAATCCGCGAGGCTTCTTGAAGCGGATTTCCCTTTGCTGAAAAGAAAAAAAGTCCTGAAGAACATCGAGAGGACCTTTGTCAGGAAAGACGGCGCCACGTTTCCCGCGATGCTGAATGTTTTCGCGGAATTCGATGAACAAGGCGAAATCATCAGGACAAGGGCCATCGCGAGGGACATCACGGAGCTCAAAAAGGCCAGGGCCGAACAAAAGCTGGCGGAAGCCGAGGCGCTGCGCGCCGGCCACCTGGCTTCTCTTGGCGAGGTGGCGGCCGGCGTGGCCCATGAAATCAACAACCCTGTCAACGGCGTCCTTAATTACGCGCAGATGCTGGCCAATAAAAGCGCTCCCGGCGGCAGGGAGCATGACATCGCTGTCCGGATCATAAAAGAAGGCGAACGCATCGCTTCTATAGTGAGAAGTCTCCTTTCATTTACCAGGAACACGGAAGAGGAAAAGACGGCGGTCCACATCAGCGACATGATTTCCGAGGTGCTTTCCATTACCGAGACCCAGGTAAAAAAGGACGGCATACAGCTTACAGTCGACATCAGTCCCGGCCTGCCGCAGATTATCGCCATCCCGCAGCAGATCGAGCAGGTGTTCCTGAACATCATCAGCAATGCCAGGTACGCCCTGAACCGGAAATATCAGGGGGCCCATCCCGGCAAGATAATCCGCATAAAGGCGGAAAAAACAGCGTCGCAGCTTTCACCCCATATCCGGGTAATATTCCATGACAGCGGCACGGGGATCCCTCCTGAAAACATAAACAAGGTAATGAATCCCTTTTTCTCCACAAAGCCCGTGAATATGGGGACAGGACTCGGGTTGAGCATCAGTCATGGCATTATCATCAGTCATGGTGGTAAGATAACGATTGAAAGCTCCGAGGGAGAATATACCAGGGTGATTATCGACCTCCCTGAGAATATTAAGAATTAACCGACAGCCCGCTGATAACTGATTATGCCCCCTAAAATACTTGTCATAGACGATGAAGAGAGCATCCGCTACACCTTTGAAAGCTTTCTTTCGGACGAGGGCTATTCCGTAACGACCGCGGGCAATTACGAAGAGGCCCTTGCCAGGATGTCCGGGACGGATTTTGACGTCGTATTTACAGACATCATTCTGGGAAACAAGACCGGCATTGACATCCTGAGAGAACTGAAGAGCAGGGACAACAACTGTCCCGTAATAATGATTACGGGGTACCCGAATGTTGAAACGGCCTCTGAAGCGGTCCGGCTCGGGGCCTTTGACTATATCCCGAAACCTGTGCGTCAGGCCACGCTCCTGCATATCGCGCAGATGGCGCTGAAATACAAGTCCCTCAGGGATGAAAACGAGAAATACCGCCGGAATATCGAGGCTGTCTTCAGAAGCGTGAAGGACGCCATCATTACCGTGGATAAGGATTTGACCGTGCTCGAAGTCAATGACGCCGCGTGGAATATTTGCGCCGTCAACCGCGACTGCATAGGAAAGCCCTTTGACGCGTTTCCGCCGATTTGCATGAAGAAATGCATTGAGGCCCTGAAAAAAACCATCGCCGAAAAACATGAAGTTGAATTGCGCCGTCTGGAATGCACGCGCAAAGGGAAACCCAGGCAGGTGGTCACAATAGCTACAGCTCCTCTCCGCGACCTTGACGGCGGGTTTTCCGGGGCCGTTATGGTCGTGAGGGACGAGACCCTCCTTGATGAACTTGAGCAGAACCTCCGCCAGCGTCAACAGTTCCACAATATTGTCAGCAGGAATGAAAAGATGCAGAAGATTTACTCCCTTATCGAGGCGCTTGCCGATGTTCAGACGACAGTGCTGATTACAGGCGAAAGCGGCACCGGCAAAGAGCTGATTGCCGAGGCCATTCATTATACCGGCTCAAGGAAAGGCGCTCCTCTTGTAAAAGTCAACTGCTCGGCGCTGTCCGAGACCCTCCTTGAGAGCGAGCTTTTCGGTCATGTGAAAGGGGCCTTCACCGGCGCGGACAGGGACAAGACCGGCCGTTTCCAGAAGGCGGACGGCGGCACCATTTTCCTTGATGAAATAGGAGATATTTCTCCCGGCATGCAGCTCCGCCTCCTGAGGGTCCTGCAGGAAAAGGCGCTGGAGCGCGTCGGGGATTCAACTCCAATAAAAGTGGATGTGCGCATTATCACGGCCACAAACCAGGACCTTCCCCGGAAAGTAAAACTCGGTCATTTCAGGGAAGACCTTTATTACCGGCTGAAAGTTATGGAGCTGTCTTTGCCGCCTCTCAGGGAGCGGAAAGACGACATCACTCTGCTGACAGGCCATTTTATCGGGAAACTGAACAGGAAATTGAACAAACACATCGAGGCTGTTTCATCGGATGTACAGAGAATTTTTATGGATTACCCCTGGCCCGGAAATATCAGGGAACTGGAGAATACGCTCGAACATGCCTTTATACTGTGCCGGCAAAATACCATCACTGTAGACCACCTGCCTCAAAACCTGAAAGGCGTCATTGAAGAAACCGCGCCTTTTCCCGACCGGCATGATGAAACAAGCAGGGAGGCTGTCCTTGACGCCCTGAAAAAAGCCGGCTGGAATAAATCAAAGGCAGCGCGCCTGCTCGGCGTAACTGTAAGGACCATTTACAGGAAAATAGATAAATTCAATATAATTGAAGAAGAATTAAAATAGAGACTGTGACACGACATGATTTTCTGTCTGTCATGGAAGTCTGACATGTCATACTTTTCCATCCGGTCATTCAGGGGCCGCGAAAAGGGCTTTCAGTTTTAACTTCCTGATAATCCTGAATTCCTGCCTGCGGTGGAATGGCTGCGCCGCATTCTGCCCCTCGATAATCCTTCTGGCATATTTCTTGTAATAGATGATCCGTCTGACCTGAAGTGAATGCGCTTTCAAAAAAATTTCGTAACAACTTTTTTAGTGAATTATTTTCTCAGAAGGAGGTCGCCATGAACGATACTAAGTGCCCGAACCTTGTTGAATGGCTTGATTGGGTGATACTTATGTGCAAAAAAATGGACAGCCCTTATGTACCGAACTCAACAGAATTAAGGGCTTATTGCAAGAACAGGTCTTTTAATAAATGCCCGCACTATATAAAGTTCGAAAATATCCTAAGTGTAAAGACATTAGACGGAGATGTTAATAATTATGAAATTTGCCATAAGTGAAGAAAGAGGTGAATCAAGATGTCTGTGCTCATGAAAAATGAAATTTGTCCGTTTGTTCAGGAGCCCTTTAACGACTGTTACTGTTATAACCTGACAAGCAGATACATCAGTTCGGCTATTTATTACTGCGCCAATCATTACACGATGTGCGAAGTATATAAAAGCAACATGCCGGACCATGATGTCATGACGGACAAAAAATCCGATAACTGAAAAATACTATCAACGAAACGCCGCGTAACAAGACGGCATTGGATACAAAGGAAAGGCAAGGAAATGGAACTTACAATTGAACACATCGGGACAGTGGGAATATTCAACTTCAGCGGCGAACTGACACGGGAGCATGAAGATAACCTGAAGATAGCCCTGATGAGGGCGATACACAGTCTGGACAGGGCAGTGCTGAATTTCAAGAAAGTGAAGCTGATCGATCTCAGGTGCATGCAGTTGCTTAAACAGGCGTACCTGACTTCCGTAAGACTTCGAAATCCTTTGATCATGATAAATCTTCAGGAGAACCATATGATGAAGGGTCCCGGCAGTGAAAGCGCGGATTTTGCATTGGAGGTGGATTATGAACGCAGCGGCGTCAGTAAAGAAGCAGTATGCAGTTAACGGTCTTAAGCCAAAAGCAAAAAACCTTGCGGAGGCGATTATCCTGCAGTCCCTGGAAGACCTGTGGAACCCTGAAGGCAGAAGCGCCAGCAGGAAGTTTTTCAGGGGCAACGGGTTTAAAATCTGCGCTGAGGTTGCCGGCCTGGATACGCTGGAGCAATTCAGGGTGTTGCATTTAATAGGAGGGAGGAGCAATGGAAGAAACACTCGAATACATTGAGGCACAGGATACGCAGGACACAAAGTACCCGGAAGCGGAAACAGAAGAGGTGGAGACCGTTGCTCACGGACCCAGGGCCTTTTCCTATTCGGCAAGTTACAGCCAGGATGACCCGATAAAGATATATCTCCGTGAAATGGAATCGATCCCCCTGCTCACCAAGGAAGGAGAGGTGGAGCTGGCCCGGAGGATCGAAGAAGGGAAGATAAAAATTTCGGAAATCATCTTTGCCGCCCCCTTCGCGGTAAAACAGATGCTGTATCTCCCCTCTCTTTTGAAAGAAAGGAAGATGTCCATAGGCAGTATCTGCACGGTGGACAAAGATATACCCGACGCGGAGAAGGAGGCGCTCCTTCATAACCTTAACGGTGTGATAAGGTCCCTGAGGCCGGTTTTTCAGAAAGTCGACTTTTACCAGGCAAGACTTAAAGAGAAAAAACTGACCGCGAAGGAAAGAGAAACAATTAAAACAAGACTGAACGGCCTTAACCGGAAGATAATCGACAGGCTGCAGAATTTCCAGTTGAGGGAAGAGATAATAGAAGCCTTTTGCGCCCACTATAAAAAGCTTGCCGCGCTGCATGAAAACATAAACAGGGCCATCGATAATATTCTGGCAAAAATGAATGCCTCCCCACGTTCTTTTAACGGCGATACTGCCGCGGACGCCGTTGAGACCACGAAACTCCGCAGCATGCATCAATGCCTCATGACTGAAATGGCGGTAGTGGAGTCGGAGCTCGGGATCAAGGGAGAAGAAGTGGGAAGGACCCTGAAGCATTTTCAGGAAAGCGAGAACGATATCCTTCAGGCAAAAAAAATGCTTACAGAGGCAAACCTCAGGCTGGTGATCAGCGTCGCGAGAAAGTACATAGGCAGAGGGCTCAGCCTTATTGACCTGATACAGGAAGGCAACATCGGACTGATGAGGGCCGTAGACAAGTTTGATTACAAGAGAGGGTACAAGTTCAGCACCTACGCGACCTGGTGGATAAGGCAGGCGATAACGCGCGCGCTGGCGGACCAGGCGCGCACCATACGCCTCCCGGTGCACCTGATTGAAACCCTGAACAGGCTGACCCATGTTTCCAAGTATCTCGTACAGGATCTGGGCCGGGAGCCGGGCGCCGACGAGATAGCAAAAGAAATGAGGCTCCCGGTGGAAAAGGTGAGGGAAATCCTGAAAGTATCAAGAGAACCTGTCTCCCTGGAGACGCCTATCGGAAACGATGAGGAAAGTCACCTCGAAGACTTTATCGAGGACAAGTCCTCCGCCGTGCCGCTTGACGGCGTGATTCAGCAGGAATTAAGAAAAGAGATAAGAAAGGTCATAGGCACCCTTACTGAAAAGGAAGCTGAAATCATCGCGAAACGCTTCGGCATAGGGGACGGTGTCTCTCAGACCCTTGAAGAGGTGGGCCGGCAGTTCAGGGTAACAAGGGAAAGGATACGGCAGCTTGAAGGCAAGGCCCTCAGGAAGCTGAGACACCCGGCGCGGAGCCGGAACCTCAAGCTTTTCCTGGAGAGCCGCTGAACCGCATATATCCCGGTAAAATATTTGCCGGGTTTATCATAGAGGAGTTATGGGAGTGATTCCCATGACTCCTTTTCAGTTTTAAGGGACAACCCGCATTATTCATTGTGCAATCTTTGCAACTAAACACAGAGACACGGAGACACAGAGAAAAATCTGTAGGGGCAAGGTTACCTTGCCCCTACAGACCATCAGTCATTGGTGAAATTTAATGTTTCATCGTACCCTGTTCCGCGCGTAGCTTTGCGGCTTCGTCTTTTATCTTCTGCAGGGTCTCCTTCATGGGGGCCCAGCCGTACCAGTGCATGTAATCGGGGTTCATATGGAATGCGCCCTGGAAGGCCCTCATCCTGTATTCAAGGAACATGACATAGAGGTCCTGCTCCACGGAGCTCTTTGCCTCATAGAATTGAAGCAGGTCAGGCGCGACTGTCCAGTTATCCGGTTTCTGAAGGATGCCGTCTTTATAGAGTCCCTGAACAACCCTGATGGCCTCCGCCAATATTTTGTCCACGTCCTTTATCGTCATATCAGCGGCATCAAGCTGGTTTTTTGCGTATGAAGCCCCGTGGCAATCCGCGCATATTTTAATCATCTTGTCCCTTTCCTTCTGGAACTCTTCTTTTGTAAGTCTTGCGACCTTGCCGGCCTTCACAATATCAAGCCTTGCCGTAGGAGCGCCTTTTTCATCAAGCACTCCAAGCGCCTGCAGGATCGCTACCCTGTCGTTCATCCAGTCCGCGTCATCCTCAGGGAGCCTCACAGCGAGGAAGCCCCAGGACGTCATTACATTATGGTCCCCGCCCGACATATGACAGGTCTGGCACGTTGGGGCCCTCTTTGAACCCTTGCCTTCAATCTGCCAGATTGTTCCATGCTTTGATGTCGACCACATCTCCCACTGCGGGTGGTCAAAACCCATGTGGCAGGTCTGGCAGGCCCTCGGGTCCTGCGCCTCGGATTTTTTAAATGAGTGCCTCGTATGACACGCGTCGCACTGGGCGTTGCCGTAGCGGTACTGTGCTTTTTCCGCGTCGGATTTCACGCCGACCTTGTGACAGCCCGAACATCCCTTATACCCCTCGCCGACAACGGCCTTCGGCTGATGCGCCCACATGGGCATCGCGCCGGACGCGACCCACGCGAGGTGATGTTTCCCTTCCTTGAACTGGTCCACCCGGTTCTTGTGACATCCTGCGCAGGTCTCGGGGGTCGGCATTTTTGCCAGTTTTGAGTCATCCATCTTCTGATGTTCCGTGCCGTGGCAGGATGAGCAGTCCACGCCTTTCTTTGACATGGCGCCCTCAAGGTGCTGCCGGACCACCCCTGGCGTTACCTTCTTGTGGCATTCAACGCACGCGCTTTTGGAAGCAGCCGCAAACGCCATGCCGCTGAACATCAGGATTGCTATAGTTGGTAATACGATTTTCAGAAACTTCATTACTTCTTCCTCCTTGTGCTTGATTTAAAGAAACCTGTACTGTTACGGGGATTTTTTCCCTGCAGATAAAAACCGAACAGCTTTTTTCTTAGATCTAAGATTCGGCAAGAAACTGAATCCGGATACATTTTTACAGAAGGCAGAAAATAATGGTATGACTCAAATCATATGCGGTTCGCCAATTCTTTTCTTGCACCCTTTGCGGATGAACCTTATAATTAATACACCATGGAAGTAATCACAACGCATTTAAACGCGGATTTCGACGGATTGGCCTCGATGGTTGCGGCGAAGAAATATTATCCTGACGCGGTCCTTGTATTCTCAGGCTCGCAGGAAAAAAGCGTGCGCGACTTTCTTGCTTCCCCGCACGTCGAGCTGGAATTCAGAAAGGTCAAAGACATAAACCTCGATGATGTAACGCGGCTTATACTCGTGGACGTCATGAAGCCGGACCGGATCGGGAGGTTTTCAGAGATATTGGGGAGGAAGGACCTTGAAATCCATATCTTCGACCATCACCCTGCTTCGCCCGGTGACGTAAGGGGCCGGAAGGAGGTCATAGAAACAGCCGGGGCCACGACCACGATCTTCGTGGAAATGCTGCAAAGGGACAAAATACCGTTTTCTCCGGTTGAGGCCACGATATTCATGCTCGGGATATACGAGGAAACCGGCTCTCTTATTTTCCCCTCCACAACGGTGAGGGACATTACCGCTGCCGCTTACCTCCTGAAAAAAGGCGCGAACCTGAATATTGTATCCAGTTTCATTACGAGGGAGCTCGGTCCGGAAGAAATAGACCTTCTTAATGACCTGGTCCATTCTTCGAGGGACTATGTAATCCATGATATCAGGATAAAAATCGCCAAGGCCTCGCGGGAGACGTATATCGGGGATATTTCCTTTATGGCCCATCATTTAAGGGACATGGAAGACGCGGACGTGATTTTTCTGCTTGTGTCGATGGAAGACAGGGTCCAGATTATAGCAAGAAGCCATATCCCGGAGGTCGATGTTTCGGAGATCCTGCAGGCTTTCGGCGGCGGGGGGCATCCGCAGGCGTCTTCCGCGACGGTCCGGGACATGTCGATTGAAGAAACAGAGAACGAGCTTGTCGGAGCGCTGGAAAAGAAGATACATCCTACGAGGACGGCAAAGGACATAATGACAAGCCCCGTGAAGACCATATCCTCAACCAGCACGGTTTCAACTGCGGAAAAGACAATGACAAAATATGAAGTGAATGTCCTCCCTGTCATCAGGCGTAATGCCTATTACGGCCTGATATCGAGGGAAGTGGTGGAGAAGGCCTTGCATCACGGGTTCGGAAAAAGCAGGGTCGAGGAGTTCTGCTCGACGGAAGCTTCGACAGTAACTTCTTCAACGCCGGTGAGCCTGATTGAATCCCTGATGATAGAGCTGAACCAGAGGTTTATGCCTGTCGTTGAAGAAGGCCGTATAGCGGGCGCGATAACGCGGACCGATCTGCTGAGGTCGCTTTATGAAACCCTTTTGCGGAAGGACCGGATAATCTCACATGAGAGATTGACCGAAAAGCCTTCGATAGGGAAAAATCTGCTGCCGCTTCTGAAAACGAAATTTCCTCCCGAGGTCTTCGACCTCCTGAAGCTTTCAGGAGAGATTGCCGGGGGACTCGGTTTCACAGCGTATCTCGTCGGAGGTTCGGTGAGGGACCTCCTGCGTGGAGAGGCGAACCTCGATATAGACATTGTAATTGAAGGAGACGGGATAGCTTTCGCCCAGATACTCGGAGAAAAATTGGGGGCGAGGGTAAAGAGCCACAGGCGGTTCGGCACCGCGGTGGTTATAACCCGGTTCCTGAAATTCGACGTGGCCTCCGCGAGGACCGAATATTACGAGGCCCCGGCGGCCTTGCCCACGGTCGAGATGTCGTCGATCAAAAAAGACCTCTACCGGAGAGATTTTACAATCAATACCATGGCGGTAAGATTAAACCCGGAGAAATTCGGCCAGCTCCTTGATTTCTTCGGGGGGCAGAGGGACATCAAGGAAAAGGCCATCAGGATACTGCATAATCTGAGCTTCATAGAAGACCCTACAAGGGCGTTCAGGGCCATAAGGTTCTCGGAGCGGTTCGGGTTTAAAATAAGCAAGCATACCCTGAACCTGATCAGGACCGCGGTGAGGATCAACCTCTTCGACAAGCTGTCAGGCTCAAGGATGTATGATGAACTGAACCTGCTTTTCCTTGAGACTGAACCGGCCAGGGCTGTCCGGAGGCTGGCGGAGCTGGACCTGTTAAAATTCATACACCCGCGCCTGACAATAACAAAATCGCTTGAAGGGACCTTTACAGCCATACAGGAAACATTCGCGTGGTTTAAGCTGTTGTTCTTTGAGGAAGATGTGAATAAGTCGCATCTATTCTTTATGTCGCTGATAGAAGAGCTGACGCCCGGGGAGAGAGGTGAGGCGTTAAAGAGGCTCCATGTCCCTCCCAGGACGAGCAGGGAGCTGCTTGACGGCATCAGGGATTCCGCTGAAGCGCTTGCGGGACTGCAACGGGCTTCGGAAAAAGAGGAATATTATATCCTTAAACCGCTTGATATCCGGACCATCCTCTTTGCGATGGCAAAGGCCCAGAGTAAGGAACAGAAGAAAGCCGTCTCGCTCTATTTAACGGAATCAAGGAAGGTCAGGCCCGAACTGACCGGAAAAGACCTGCGGGAAATGGGGTATTCGCCGGGTCCTGTTTTCAAAAAGATTTTCGCGGCGGTCCTTGACGCAAGGCTCGGGAAAAAAATCAGGAGCCGTGAAGACGAGACAGCGTTTGTGAGGGAAAGATTCAAAATTCAAGATTCAAAATTCAAAAATTGAAGTTAAATTATCCGCACTCCGGCGTAGTAGCAGCAGAAGGAATTATCGAGGTCGTTGATAAAGGACCTTTCATTTCCGTCCTCAAACAGGACCTTTACAAAACAGAAACCGCCTGAAAGCTGTGAATGTTTTTCTTCGACGACCTCTCCGACTCCCCATCCGGAATACTTGAGATGATTAACCTTGTCACCGACCCTCAGATACAACCGCTTCCGCATTATTAATTATAAAACAAAAACGCGCCACGGATAAACAAGCGACGAGTGATTGCAAGTTTATCCGCGTATATCGGGGGGCGACAAATTTATCCGTGTTTACCCGTTACCCGTTACTCTTATTACGGCATGCTGACGGAAAGTTCGTAACTCCCTACCGACACCTTGTCAGCCATGCCTTTCTTCCAGAGCAGGTCCACGACTTTTGCCTTCGATGCCTTCGGGACCATTAAAATCAGCTTTGTGCCGAGACCGGAGAGCTTCTTCCATTCATCCGCCTTTTCAGGAGTAATGCTTCCCTCAGTCTCAACTTCCATAACGGCAAGGACAATGCCGTGGTTGCCGAGTATTAAATCAGGATGATGCCCCTTAAACTCGTTCCTGGTTTCCGCGAGGTTTATTTTGATATCGGTGTAATCCCGTGAAAGTTTATCTTTGAGGAAGGAAACCATCCAGTCATGAATCAGTTTTTCATTTTGCATAGGAGCTTGTGGCTTATATATTAATTTTATATGTCAGATTCAGAATAAAATCGGGCGCCCCGGATTCGCTTAAATCTTCAGTCAGAGATAAATCAAAACTGTTCCTGCCCTTATGATACCTGCCGCCGAACGCGAGCAGGACAGCATCCCTGTCGACAGCCAATAAATCGGTTTCCGGATAAATGGAGGATTGCCCCAGCACCTGAACAAGCAGGCTGAGGCCTTTCCCAAGATGTCCCTCGACAGCGCCGCCGGCGTAAATAAAATTGTTTAAATTCAGCGTTTCATGCCCTCTCACATCACCGGGGAAGACTGCCCCGAGGTTCCAGTATGTCATGATGCCGTCAGTAATTTTTTTATCAAGAAGGACGGATACGCCGGCATCCACGCTGCCGTTGCCGTAACCCTTTTTTGCGCTTCCGACCGGGAATTCGACGTCCCCTTTTATGCTCAGGGTAAAACCATCCGAGGCTATGAGCGGTTTTTTGAGGGCGAGTCTTATGTCGCCGGGTCTTACGCCGCTATGCCCCCTGATAATCAGCGCGCCGTCTTTTCTTATTTCATAGAGGAATTCATTTTTCGGCCTGCCGCTCCTGCCGTAGTCGGGAAAACCGAAAGCGTTATGATAGTCTTCGAGAAAGCCGTCCATAAATCCGCCGCCCATAACAAGCACAGGGATATCAAGATCAAATTCGGCAATATTTTTAATGACCCGCTTATATCTGAAATTCAGTTCCGTAATCTCCATATCGAGATGGATGACCCAGCGCCCTGATTCCTGGACAGTGTATGTGCTCGAGTGGGAGAGACTGTAAGACATGGAGCTTTCAGTAACCGCCTTTTCCAGGTACGGCTGGGCCGCGTGAAGAAATATCGGATAAAGGTTTTTGACCTGAAGCGGTCCTTCAAAGGAAAACGCGGCGTTGTGAGGAAGCGGGAGGAGCAGGATTAAAAACAGGAGGACCCGCCATGCTGTCTTCATTGCGCGCCCTTCCCCATTCTCTCCTTGTTTTCAATTAACGCCTGGACGGGCTTCAAACCGTAAGGGCTGGCTTTTTCTATCGCGGTCAGCACAGTGCCGCCCCCGGTGAAGAAATAGTATCTCGTGCTGTCGAGGATGGAGAGGTAAAGACCCGGGCAGAGGTTTTTAAACTCCTGCAGCGTGTCCCCGCCCCCGTACATCTTCAGCGCCATGGCGTTTTTGTCTATTGTTTCATCCAGCGCCTTTGAGCCCTCAAAAAAGTAAGGGGTATATCCCATTACCGCGTTTACGAAGATGGTGCTCGCGCCGAGTATTACTTCTTCCACTTTTCCGTCCGAGAAGGAGCGCGGGTCGATATCCAGGATGTATCCGCGCCTGTCATTTTTCCTGAAGTCGTGGATAGATATTGTTCTGTATCTGCCCTCTATCCGGCCCTCCATGGTGTCTGATTCGACAATATAAGGGAGTTCGAGGATTTTCTTCTTTTCCCTGTCTGTCGCGACAAGGTCTCTTGCCGCTTTGATGTCGTCCCCGGATATGCCCTCGATGGAGATATCGTATTTTGCGCAGAGGTAGCCGTTATAGAGAACACCGCCGAGTATGATATGGTCAGCTTTTTCGTATATAGCGTAGAGGGGACCTATCTTCGTGTCGTATTTTGAGCCGGCTATTACGGCAAGGAACGGCCTGTCCGGATTTATAACATTGTTAAGGTTCTCTATCTCCTGCTGCATGAGGAAACCGGCGTATGAGGGAATGAATTTTGTTATATCATACGTGGAAACATGGGGCTGCCATGAACCGAACGCGTCGTTTACATACACATCCGCAAGCTGGGAGAGCTGCACCGCAAAATTGTCCCTGAAGAACCCTTCGCCTTCCTCTCCGCGGAACCACCTTGTGTTCGGCAGGTAGATGCCGCCGATTTTTCTGTTTTTCAGGTCTTCCAGGGCATTGAACACGCCGTCGCACAGGCCTGCCATACCGAGGTCCTGGTCGATTTCGCATGCCGGGATATAAAAACCGGTGTGAAGTTTTCGCTGCAGATATTCCACAATCGGTTCAACGGAATCATCGTGTTTGCATGTGATGTTGCCTGTCTTTTTGTCTTTTGGTCTCCCGATATGGGTCATAAGAACGGGGCGTCCTCCCTGATCGATGATGTAGTAAAGCGTTCCCAGGGTCTTGTCGATCCTGTACGGATCTTTGATAACGCCCTTCTTTACCACATTGTGGTCGAACCTCACTAGTACAACTTTCCCGTTGAGGTCCGCTTCCTGAATGAGAGGGAGCCTTTTATCCAAAGCGTCCGGAGACATGCAACATTTTAGCAGAAGGGTTAAAATTTGGGAAGGAATTTTTTGTTTGCTGATTGAATTATCCGGTATAATAATTACATGCCTTACGTCATCTGGCTTACAGGTCTTCCGGGGAGCGGAAAAAGCGCCGTCGCGTCGGCGTTAAAGAAGAGAATCCCTGAAGCGGTGGTCCTCAGGATGGACGAGCTGCGCAGGACCGTCACGCCTGAACCGTCCTATTCGGACATGGAAAGAGAATATGTCTACCGCTCTCTTGTTTTTACGGCAAAGACGCTCTATGAACTCGGGCATACCGTTATCATGGACGCGACGGGGAATAAAAGGGTCTGGAGGAAACTCGCGAGAGAACTTATTCCCGGTTTATCGGAAGTTTATCTGAAATGCCCGCTGGAATTATGTATGGAGCGTGAAAGGACAAGGGTCGATACGCACGGAGCGCCGAAGGGTATTTATGACAAGGGAAAGGCGGGCGCGCCCGTGCCGGGAATGCAGATACCCTATGAAGAGCCGGAGGACCCGGAGCTGGTAGTCGATACTGAAAAAGAATCGCCTGAGGAAGCGGCGGAGAGGATCGAGGCATCCCTCGGGTCCCAGGCGCTCCCGGAAGGGTATACCTGGGAATTCAATGAGACCCTTGCCCGCGAGCGGAAAAGCAGGAGGCTCATGGCGCTCCTCACCCTCGCATCCATTCTCCTGGTGTTCATGATCATCGCGGGACTCCTCGAGTCGCTCTCCCTGCCCCTTCTGGTCATCACCACGGTGCCCCTCGCCTTCTGCGGGGTCTTCATCGCCCTCTTTCTTACCGGGTCCACACTGAACATCGCCGCCTACATCGGCATGATCGTCCTCACGGGCATCGCGGTCAACAACGGGATCGTCCTCGTCGACAGGATCCGCGCCTCCCTCGACGGCGACGGCGCACTCTTATCATCTTCAATCGACGACACGGCGAGGTCCGTCGGCATGGAGCATTTCAATCCGGTGATCATCACCACCATCACCACGGTCCTCGGGTTCCTCCCGGCCCTGCTCTCCCGCGGCGAAGGAAGCAACCTCTGGCGGCCCCTGGCGCTCACTGTGGTAAGCGGTCTCACCTTTTCCACGGCGATCGTCATACTTTTAATACCGGTGTCGTTCAGATATTTTTACCGGCGCGAAAGGAGGATATAATGAAAGAAAAGAATGATATAATTGTTGCAAGCGCGAAAGCGCTTTCGCGCC
>QZKO01000037.1 GCA_003599505.1 Nitrospiraceae bacterium
CTACAAAACATAAGGCTGGCTATTACAGCATCAACAATAACGAACTCATCATTGCCTTAGATTCAATGAATGAAAAATTGATAGGACAAATCATCTCCGCCAAGCCGCAAAAGGTCATCACCCTTGATAGCCTGTTCACCGGGAATGATCAACTCAAAACCAATACAGTCTTGCAGATGAGGGATGCGGGGGTGGATTTTAAGACGATATGAGGTGTGCACTCATAATACTGAACCTTCTTACCATTTTGCTGGCGTCGGCAAAATGGTAAAGGGCGGAATAGAAATGAAGCTGAGAAATAAAAAGTAAGGAAAACCCGCTGCTGTATTTTTAGATGCAGAGTGCATTTTAAAACTGTATAATAGACGAAAATGGAAAATATTAATCCAATCAAAGTGTTTGAACACGGTGCAATCTGGCTTAGAGCTGACTTTCATTTGCACACGAAAGAGGATAAGGAATTCCAATACGCCGGTACTGAAAATGATTTTATTACTCAATACATTGATAAGCTGAAAGAGGAGAAAATCTCTCTTGCTGTTATCACAAATCACAACAAGTTTGCTTACTCAGAATATAAGGCGCTTTCAAAAAAAGCACAAAAGGAAGAAATTTATGTTTTGCCGGGTGTTGAGCTTTCAGTAAATGATGGGTCCAATGGTATTCACACGCTTGTAATTTTTGACCCGGAACAGTGGCTTACAAACGGAAATGATTTAATCAGTCAATTTCTTACTTCAACTTTTTCAGGTAAGGTCAATTATGAAAACGCAAACGGAAGATCAAACCATAGTCTGATTCAGACAATCGAGTTGCTCAATACCTTTCAAAAGAATTACTTTTTGTTGATGGCTCATGTTGAGCAGCGTAGTGGTTTTCTGGAAGAATTAGATGGGGGCAGGATTAGCGAATTCGCAAAGAATCCCTTATTCAGAAAAGCCGTATTGGGTTTTCAAAAACTCAGCACACGCGATAAACTGACAAACCTGAATCTATGGTTCAATAACCAGCTTCCTGCATTTGTAGAAGGCTCAGATGCCAAGTTAATTGATGAAATCGGAAAAGGCGAAAAAACCTTCATAAAAATTGGCGACTACAATTTTGATGCGGTGAAGTATGCTTTAATGGATTACAAATACAGGATAAAGAAAGATATCCCCCCACTAAATCAGGCATATATAAAATCCATTTCATTTACTTCCAGTAAACAGGACATTAAACAGGTTTGTCTAAACCCTGCAATGAACAATCTCATCGGTATTCGCGGAAGCGGTAAATCTTCTATTCTGGAAACGCTTCGTTATGCTTTGGATATTGGCCTTGATGATAATCGTGTTGATGCAAAATACAAAAATGATCTTGTTGCAAATTTTCTTGGTAGTGGAGGCAAAACAAGATTGGAGATCGTTGACCACCAAGGCAATCTGATTGTGGCTGAGAAAATTTTAGGCGACAGAACTAATATTTATGTGGATGGTAATCTCAATCCCAGCTTGAAAATCTCAGGTCTCCTAAAAAAACCGCTGTACTTCGGCCAGAAAGACCTCTCCAATATTAAAGGTTCCAACAGCATTGAAAGTTTGATCAACCAATTGATTGGTGAGAAAGTCAAAAATCATCGGCAGAAGATTGAAGGGAAAAATACGGAGGTGCTTAATCTCCTGAGTGATATTACTCGGCAGAATAAATCACTTGCTCAGAAGCCTGATCTTGAAGCAAAAAAGGCAGCTTTGGAACACAACCTGAAGGTGTTCAAAGATAATGAAATTGACAAGAAACTGAACAGGCAAATAGAATTTGATAAAGATGCCAATCGCTTCAAGAACCTGAAGGAATTTGAGCAGGATGTAATCACTAATCTGGAAGACTTTATTTCCAATTACCACGACACTTTCAAATCATACCTAGGGTATCAGTCAAAAGAAAATGCTGACCTTATCGAAAAAGCATACCAGTCATTTGAAAACTTTACAAAACTGTTCAATCAATTGCCGTTACTGATTGCTCAAATGAAGATCGAGAGTTCAAATTTAACATCAATTGAAAAGCAATTCCTCAGCAAGTATGAAGATTTGAAGGAAGAATTTTCAAAAATCAAGAGAGAAATAAATCTTCCCAACATTCAGGCAGATGATTATGTCAAATTCAATAAAGAGTTGGAGAACACCAATTTCAAATTGAAGGAACTGGAAAAGATAAAAGACAAAACCCTTCAGCTTCAAAAACAGTTGATTATTTATCTCACACAATTACAACAGTTGTGGCTTGACGAGTTTAACCTCGTGAATGAAGAAATAGAAAAAATCAATGCCGATCAGTCCTCTATAAAAATTGTAATGGAATTCAAGGGGGACAAGGAAAAGTTTAAAGAGTTCCTGAAGGATAGCGTTAGAGGAGCTAATATCAGAGACGCAAACATTCAGTCATTGGTTGAAAGTTACTCTGACTTGATCGAGATTTACCGTGACTTAAATGAAACAGCAACTTCTACAAAAGTGAGTACTATACTTTCGGGAGGCATTCAATTCAATTCGTTCAAAACTCGTTTTGATGAAAACCTCGGAACATTTTTGACTTACCGCGTGCCGGATTACTTTGAAATATTTTATAAAGAAAAGCCGTTGATAGAGCATTCCCTTGGGCAACGAGCATCAGCACTTATTATTTTCCTTCTCTCATTGAAGGAAAATGACATCATAATCATTGACCAACCCGAAGATGATTTGGATAACCAAACAATTTATGATGATGTGATTCGGGTGCTTCGTGATCTAAAAACAAAAACTCAATTTATTTTTGCAACACACAATCCTAATATCCCTGTGCTTGGCGACTGCGAACAGATAATTAGTTGCCGTTATGAAAATAAAAAAATCTCTGCATTTGTCGGAAGTATTGATGATATCAGCATCCGCAAGCACATTGTAACTATTATGGAAGGTGGAGATGAAGCATTTGAAAAACGGAAAATGATTTACGAATTATGGAAGCAATAGAACTCTTAGACATAATCGCAAAAGGCGAAAGCAGCACCGTTCAATTTAAAGAACGGGTGATTAAAGGAAAGAAGAGTGATGCTTATGACCTTGCAATTGAAATGGTTGCTTTTTCTAATTCACAAGGGGGTTTGTTAATTATTGGAGTAAATGATAAAACCGGAGCATTGAGCGGTCTGTCATTTGATGAAATACAAGCAACCAATGAGTTACTTGTAAATGCTGCGTCCGACAATGTTAAAAGCCCGATAACAATTTTTACGGAACAGGTCTCGGTAAATGAGCAGACATTGATTGTCGTCCGTATAAAAGAAGGCAGTGATAAACCTTACCGAGATAACAAAGGAGTTGTTTGGGTTAAAAACGGTTCCGATAAAAGGAAAGTGGTATCCAACGATGAGTTGTTACGGATGCTTCAAAGCAGCGGTAACCTTGCGGCTGATGAAGAACCTGTTGCAAACAGTACTTACAATGATATTGATATTGACTTCTTTAGAAAGTTTGTTCAAAAGAAAACGGGAAAAAGTTTTGACGTATTAGATCAATCACTTCCGCAGATTCTAAATAATATGGGTTTTGCAAAAGATGAAAAACTTACTCTTGCCGGCTTATTATTATTTGGTAAAAGACCTCAGGCATTCAAACCTGTCTTTTCTGTGCAGTGCATCTCATTTGTAGGCAACGATATTGCCGGTACAGAGTTTAGAGATAGTGAGCCGCCATTTGAAGGCAACCTGACAGAGCTATATGAACAAACAATGAGTTTCATTTTTAGAAATCTTCGCAAGGTCCAGGTTGGAGCATCATTCAATATTTTAGGTGAGTTGGAAATTCCAAAGGAAGCATTGGAAGAATTAGTTGTAAACTCACTACTCCATCGTGACTATTTCATCAAGTCAACAATCAAAGTTTTTATCTTTGACAACCGTATTGAAATAATTAGTCCGGGTAAACTCCCCAATACTTTAACGGTTGAAAAAATAAAATCAGGAACATCCATTGCTCGAAACCCAATTCTTTTTTCCAATGCAAGATATTTACTCCCATACATTGGCATCGGAAGTGGTATCCCCAGAGCATTAGCTTCGTATCCAAAAATTGATTTTGTGAATGATGCTGAGAAAGAATTATTCATAGCAATAATTCACAGAGCTTCGCCTGCTTAAGTGAAACTCCACTTTGACAGCAATCAGGAATACCAGATTGAAGCAATAAGGGCTGTTACCGATATATTTGAAGGGCAGCCGCTGAGCGGTGGGGATTTTGAATTCTCTTTGACCGAAACAGGCGCATTACTTTCTGAAAATGGTGTCGGCAACAGGCTGACATTGACTGAAGAACAGATTTGGGAGAATGTAAAGAGCATCCAGCAGCGCAACGAAATTAACACACCCCTACCCCCTCTTGATAGAGAGAATCACATAGCATTGCAGGGAATGAATTTCTCTGTAGAGATGGAGACAGGCACAGGCAAGACCTATGTATATCTGCGGACCATCTATGAATTGAACAAACTCTACGGATTCAAAAAGTTTGTGATAGTTGTCCCGTCGGTTGCCATCCGTGAAGGCGTTTTGAAAAACCTGCAAATCACGCATGAACATTTTCAGACCCTTTATGACAAGTCTCAGATAAATTACGATGTGTATGACAGCAAGAAGGTCTCCAATCTAAGAGGCTTTGCTGCCGGCAATTCCATTCAGATATTGGTAATAAACATTGACGCCTTTGCCAAAGATGAAAACATTATCAACAAGCCCAATGACAAGCTCACAGGCAAAAGACCCATTGAATTCCTTCAGAGCGCAAACCCGATTGTAATTGTGGATGAACCGCAGAATATGGAGACAGACATTCGTAAAAAGGCTATCGAAAACCTTAATCCCCTTTGCACACTTCGCTATTCCGCCACCCATACCAACCTTTACAATCTGGTGTATTCACTCAATCCGGTAAAGGCTTATGATTTGGGACTGGTGAAGCAGATAGAGGTTGACTCAGTCGTAAGCGAGAATGCCATGAATGAGGCATTCATTCAGTTGGAAGGCATAACTGCAACCAAAACCCGGCTCACCGCGAAAATCAGGATCGATTGCAACTCAAATAAAGGAGTAGCAAAGAAGTCCGTTACTGTCAGGGCAGGCGATGATCTTTATAAGCTCAGCAAAGAGAGGGAGATTTACAAAGAAGGGTTTATCATTGATGAAATTGATGCTGGCAGCGGAGCTATTACCCTCACCAATGGTTTGACGCTTTCAGTTGGTGAAACGCAGGGCGGGATGAATGACGAGGTTATGAAGTTTATGCTCCGCCGGACCGTTGAAGAACACTTCAAAAAAGAAAAGTCTTATAAGGGCAAAGGCATTAAAGTCCTTTCGCTGTTTTTCATTGACAAGGTCAGGAATTACAGGGAGTATGACACAAACGGGAATCAGATAAAAGGCAAGTATGCCGGATGGTTTGAAGAGATATACCGGCAGGAGATTGCCAAACCCGCTTATGGCGGTCTTTTGCCCTACTCCGTTGACGAGGTTCACAACGGTTATTTCTCACAGGACAGCAAGGGAAGAGTAAAAGATACTGAAGGCGAAAGTCAGGCGGATTACAGCACTTACAAACTGATAATGCAGGACAAAGAGAAACTCCTTGACCCTGATACGCCGCTTCGCTTCATATTCAGCCATTCAGCATTGCGGGAGGGCTGGGACAACCCGAATGTGTTTCAGATATGCACGCTGAACGAAACCAAATCGGAAATCAAAAAAAGGCAGGAAATAGGCAGGGGCTTACGCTTATCCGTAAATCAAAACGGACAGCGGATCTTTGACCGTAACATAAACAAACTGACGGTTGTAGCCAATGAACGCTATGAAGATTTTGCAAAGGCATTGCAGAATGAAATACAGGAAGATTGCGGAGTGGATTTCACAGGAAGGATAAAGAACAGAGGCGAACGGCAAAAAGTGAGTTTGCGTAAAGGGTTTGAGGCAGACCCGAAATTCCTGCAGATTTGGGAAAAGATAAAATTCCATACCCGATACCGTGTTGAATATAAAACAGATGAATTGATTACGCTGACTGCAAAGGCAGTAAAGAATATGCCGGAAACCAGAAAGCCAACCATCAAATCAACCAAGAAAAGGGTTTTAATAACCCAGGAAGGGGTTGAAGGGTTGTTGGTGAGTGATAGCGTTGATGACGATTATGGAATCAGGTTTGAAATACCTGATATGCTGGCTTACATTCAGTCTAAGACCGAATTGACGCGGCACACCATTTTGGAAATACTCAAAAAGTCAGGGAGACTGAGTGAATTATTGCTCAACCCTCAGCTCTTTATGGATAATGCGGTATCTGCCATCAAATCGGTGCTGTATGAGTTAATGGTAGACGGCATCAAGTATGAAAAGATCGGCAATAAGATTTTTGAGATGACATTGTTTGAAGACAATGAACTGGAAATATACCTTGACCAGTTCACATTCATGGTAAACAACACGGACAAAACCATTTATGATAATTATATTCCGCTCGATTCATCTGTTGAAAATCAGTTTGCCAGAGATTGTGAGAGCAGTGAAAACATAGAGTTCTTTTTCAAACTCCCTTTCTGGTTCAGGATAAATACCCCCATAGGCACTTATAATCCGGATTGGGCGATAGTCTTCAAGGGAGAAAAGAAGGTCTATTTCGTAGCGGAGACAAAAAGCGAAGACCAGGAATTGAGACTGAGTGAGAAAATGAAAATTGACTGCGGTAAAGCGCACTTTAAACAATTTGACGATGTAACATTTAAAGGGCCGATTTCATCGGTTTCTGAATTGCTATAAATGAGGCGCCCCTTCGGACAGCATTTCCTCTTTGATCCCAACATCCTGAAGAAGATAATCAGTTGCAGCGGGATAACAAAAGACGACACGGTCGTTGAGATCGGGCCGGGACTCGGCACGCTGACAAAATTCCTTGCCTTAAGCGCGAAAAAAGTCATCGCGATCGAGATTGATAAAAGACTGATAGAAAAGCTTCTGGAAATATTCCCGGCAGGCGGTAACGTGGAAATCATATCAGCCGACGCCCTGAAATTCCCTTACGAAACAATCGAAGGCAAATTCAGGGTCGTTGCCAATATCCCTTATTACATAACCACTCCCCTTTTATTCAGACTGCTTGAATTCCGTGAAAAGACCCAGAGCATGACTCTCTTGATGCAGAAAGAGGTCGCAAGGAGGATCACGGCCCCTCACGGCAGCAAGGATTACGGCGTACTCTCAATAGGGGCGCAGTTGTATACGAAACCGGCCTTGAAGTTTTCCGTCTCGAGAAAGGCGTTCCTGCCGCCTCCTGATGTCGACTCGGCAGTCGTCCACTTTGAAGTCTGTCCGGAACCGCGCTTTCAGATAAAGGACGACAAATTCTTTTCAGAGGTAGTAAAGACGGCATTTTCGCAAAGAAGGAAAACCATTGCAAACAGTTTGAAAATATTTGAAGGCATAAAAGACGCCCTCCATGCCTCAGGCATCGACCCTAAACTCAGACCGGAGAACCTGAGCATAGAGGACTTCGCGAGGCTTGCGGACGCGATTAAGCGTATTCGCTGATCAGGACAATAAAAGAACGGACTCCCCCCCCTCGAACCCCGGACCCCTGAACCCATTTGAACGGACTAACGCGGCCTAAAGTAAAAGCATAATCCTGCCGAAGAAGATAATCGGGTAGGTTATGAAAAACGCTTTTGCATTATTTGCCGCATTGATTATGTCGCCCCTCCTCTGTTTAAGCGTATTCAGTAAGGACAGCGGCGCTGAATATGTCCCTGGAGAGGTCCTCGTCAAGTTCAAAAGTGAAACAGACGCTGTTGCCATGAACAGGCTCCATCGCAGCGCCGGCTCGGTAAGAAAAAAGGATTTTAAGAAGACCGGGATACAGCAGGTGAAACTTCCGGATGACTTGAGCGTGCAGGAAGCTGTTGAGTTTTACAATAACGATCCCGGTGTGGAGTATGCTGAGCCGAACTATATTATCCGCATAAGCGAAGCCCCCGATGATACCTATTTCAGCGCTCTCTGGGGTCTCCGGAATACAGGACAGACTGGCGGAACGGCCAATGCCGATATTGACGCTCCTGAGGCATGGGACCTGACAACCGGTTCAATCGACGTGGTAATAGCGGTTATAGATACCGGAGTGGCATACAACCACCCTGATCTTTCGGCTAATATCTGGACAAACACCGGCGAGACCGACTGCCTGGACGGCATCGATAATGACGGTAACGGGTATATTGATGACTGTCAAGGATGGGATTTTACAGGCGATGACAATGACCCTGCGGATTATAACGGTCATGGGACGCACGTGGCCGGGATCATCGCGGCGTCAGGAAACAATAGTATCGGGACAAGCGGCGTTATGTGGCAGGCAAAGATAATGCCCCTCAGGTTTCTTGGGCCCAGCGGCACCGGCACGACGGCTGACGCGATATCGGCAATCTTATATGCGAATGCCAAAGGGGCGCATGTAATTAACAACAGTTGGGGGGGAAGCGGTTACAGCCAGGCGTTGAAAGACGCGATAGACGCTTCAAACGCGGTCGTTGTCTGCGCGGCCGGAAACGGCAGCGGAAATAATGATTCCACGCCCTTTTATCCCGCAAGTTTCGCCAGTCCTAATGTAATATCAGTTACAGCGTCGGACCAATGGGACAGTCTTGCGTTATTTTCGAATTATGGCCCGGCGTCAGTGGACCTTGCAGCCCCGGGCTCGGGTATTTACAGTACCATCCCGATAGTAAGTTACGGTCCTGAAGTCACTCTTTATGGGGAGGAAAATTTTGAAGGGGCCACAGGCGCGCTGCCGCTTATGGGCTGGGTCAGGGGAGGGACCAACTCCGCGTGGTCCAACACAGACGGGACAGGCGTCAGCGGAACAAACAGCCTTGAAGACAGTCCCGGGGGCAACTACCCGGACAACGCTTCTTCATGGGCAGGCTATATGACGCCGGTTACCGTGATGAAAGATACTGTTTATACCCTCTACTTCAAATGGAAAGGGAGTTTTGCCGACGGTTATGACTACCTTGGCATTAATTATTCGACTGACGGCGTCAATTGGCGCCGTATTGATTACAGGGCAGGGACAACAAACGGAAGTTTTGTTTCGGATTCAACGGACAGTCTTACTGATATAGCTGAATTATATGACCGGTTCTATTTCGGGTTCGGGCTGACCACCGACTCTGCAGTCAACGGAGAGGGAATCTATATAGATAATGTAAAACTTACCGGAAGTCCCCTGGTTATCGGCGGTTACAGCTATGCGTATTACAGCGGGACATCCATGGCGACCCCTCATGTGTCGGGTGCGGCAGGACTGATAAAGGCCCTCAAACCCCAACTGACGAACCTGCAAATAAAGGCCGCGATTTTAAACAGTGTCGACGTCCTTCCTTCATTCAGCGGCAAAGTATCCACCGGAGGCAGACTGAACGCGTACAGGGCGCTCACAGAGGAAAACCTTTCTCTTCCCGGCGGAGAAAACAGCGGTAATAACGGCAACGGCGGCGGCAATACGGAAAATGTGGCGGCGGGAGGGGGAGGCGGAGGCGGATGTTTTATAGCCACTGCCGCATATGGGAGCATAATGCATCCGTATGTAAAGGCGTTAAGGGAATTCAGGGACAGGCGTCTTCTGACCAACAGGGCCGGCAAGGCGTTTGTCGCGCTTTATTACAGGTTCTCTCCTCCAATAGCTGATATCATAAGCGGCAGCGAATATTTAAAGCTCGTTACCAGGACCGCGCTTGTGCCTCTTGTTATGGTTGTGGTGTTCCCTTATGAGTCTGCCGTTGTTTTAATATTCACGGTGATGACGGCGACAATAATAAGGTCAAAAAGATTTTCATAATAAATTTTTTTCTTGACACCGTTATGCAAATTTGTTATAACGTAACTATAGCATCATGGAAATTCGTTCAAAAATATGGCTTGAAATAAACGGAGAGCCTGTCTTCGGCAGCGGCAGGCAGAACCTGCTGACCGCTATCGACAAATACGGTTCTATAAACAGGGCCGCGAAGGAAATGAACATCTCATACAGGAAGGCCTTCAGTTATATTCAGGCCATGGAAGACAGGCTCGGCATCAGTCTTGTGGAAAGAAAAACAGGAGGGTCGCACGGCGGGGGCGCCACGCTGACGGGCAAGGCTAAAATTTTCCTGGAAAAATACGAATTACTGGAGAAGGGCCTGAATGAATTTGTCGATAAAAAATTCGGACAGGTATTCAAAAACATAAAATGAAAAAATTTTTCTGGGACATATCAGGGGCCTTTGGAGACATCGGGGTCCTTTTCCCCATCGCGATCGCCTTGATCGCCAAAAACGGGTTTAATCCCACTGCCCTGTTTTTGGCCGCAGGGCTCTTTTATATCGTTTCAGCCTGGTATTTCAAGATAACCATGCCTGTCCAGCCTCTTAAGGCCATGTCCGCGATAGCGATTGTTTCAGGGGCCGGCCCTGATGTAATAAACACGGCCGGCGTTGCGATCGGAGTTATATTACTGCTCCTGTCCTTTACAGGATTGAGCGTCAGGCTGGGACATATCTTCCCGGTGCCTGTCATCAGAGGGATACAGCTCGGCCTCGGCCTGATGCTTATAAAGAGCTCGTTAAATTTTCTTGCGGCGGATATACCTGTTGTCATGATCGCGGGCGTACTGTTGACTGCGAGTATTTTTATCTTTAAAAAAATTCCCCCGCTTATACCTATCCTTATACTCGGCATCGTGCTTTCCATAAGCAAGATAAATATCGGCAGAATCGGGCCGTCGGCGTTTACCCTTTCTGTCCCGGATATCGGTAATTTGTGGACCGCTTTGACATTGCTGGTGCTCCCCCAGATAGCCCTGACGTTCGGGAACGCGATAGTCGCGGCGGAGTCCACAGGCAAAACTCTTTACGGCAGAAGAGCTGAACGGCTTAATCTGAAAAGCATCCCTTTAAGCATGGGTATCGCGAACATTTTAACGGGCATCATGGGAGGCGCCCCTATGTGCCATGGAAGCGGCGGGCTGACCGCGCATCATAAGTTCGGAGCGACCTCCGAGAGGTCGGGCTATATCATCGGCGCCGCGCTTATAATTCTGGCCCTCGTTTTCGGAAAATCGAGCCTGTCTCTTTTAGCGGCCTTTCCAGTGGCCATTCTGGGGGTCCTTCTCTGTTACATCGGCGTTCAGCATTCATTCTTCATCAGAGACATTTTACGGGACAAAACGGCAATGATGATCGCTTTAACGGTCGCGATACTCGGCTTTACAACAAGCAATCTTACAATAGGGTTCCTCACCGGCATTGGAATTCATTATGGACTTGCCGGGTTCATGAAGACTGTCAGAAATCTTAAAATAAATTAACAGGAGAAAATTATGTGCGATATTAACAACTCCGATACAAAGAACAGGCTTGGCACCAAAACAATCCCTGTTGCAGAGGCGGTAGGGATGGTGCTGGCCCACGACATTACTGAAATCCGCAAGGATGAATTTAAAGGCCGGGCCTTCAAAAAAGGGCATATCGTCAGTGAAGAGGACGTGCCGCATCTCCAGAGGCTCGGGAAAGAGCACCTCTTTGTGCTGAGCATCGGCGATGATGACGTGCATGAGAACGACGCGGCTTTTGCGCTCGCCGGGGCGCTGATGGGCGACGGGGTGAAGATGGAAGGAGAGCCCAAGGAAGGCAAGATAGACATACTCGCTGCCAGGGACGGGCTCCTTAAGATCGACACCGACGCCCTCTTCCGGTTCAATATGCTCGGAGAAGTAATGTGCGCGTCTCTTCATAACAATACGCTGGTTAAGCAGGGGCGGCTCGTTGCAGGCACAAGGGCCGTGCCGCTGGTTGTCAAAAGGACGATCGTTGATGAGGCTGTAGCGATTGCAAAAGATAGGCGAGGGGCAAGGGGCAAGGGGCAAGGGGTCATTGAAGTCAAAGAGGTCAGGAAGCCGAAGGCGGGGGTTGTTATTACAGGCAATGAGGTCTATCAGGGGAAAATAAAAGACGCCTTTGCCCCTGTGGTCACAAAAAAGATAAAAGCGGTTGACGGCGAGATTGTCGGGATACATTATGCCCCGGATGACGAAGAATTCATTGAGTCAAGGTTAAGGGAGCTTATTGACGCGGGCGCGGACCTCCTTATAACAACGGGCGGCATGTCGGTGGATCCGGACGACGTCACAAGGTTCGCTATAAGAAACCTCGGGGTCCCGGAATTATATTACGGCTCCGCGGTGCTTCCCGGGGCGATGTTTTTGGTAGCGTACCTTGAAAAGGGTCCAAGGGTCCAAGGGTCCAAGGGGTCAAGTGAAAACCAATTCCCCGGACCCTCGAACCCTCGAACCCTTGACCCCACTACTATCCCCATCCTCGGTATTCCCGCGTGCGGGATGTACAGCAATGTAACGATATTCGATCTGGTTTTGCCGAGGGTGCTTGCAGGCGAAAAGGTCGGCAGAAAAGAGTTGGCTGAAATGGGGCACGGGGGGTTGTGCCTGAAGTGCAAGAAATGCCAGTATCCTGTCTGTCCGTTCGGGAAATATTAACATGGCCATGCAGGATTCTTATAACCGCACCATAGATTACCTGAGGATATCCATAACGGACAAATGCAATCTCAAGTGTGTATATTGCAAGCCCAAAGCTTCATTGAAGCACTTCTCCGGATCCGAGGTCCTGACTTCCGAAGAGATAATAAGGTTGGTGCGCATTGCTCATAAATATGGCGTGAAAAAGGTCCGGCTCACCGGCGGAGAGCCCCTTATGAGGAAAGACGTAGTCCAGCTCATCTCATCAATCAAACGTATCGGCATACCCGATTTAAGCCTCACAACCAACGGGATCATGCTGGCGGACCTTGCGGAAGACCTGAAAAAAGCGGGACTGGACCGTGTGAATATAAGCCTTGATTCAATGAACGCGGAAAGGTTTAAAACAATAACAAACGGCGGGGACCTCGACAGGGTGCTGAAGGCTTTGGACGCGGCTGAGAAAAACGGATTTTCTCCTGTAAAAATAAATATTGTCCCTATACGCGGGTTCAATGACGACGAGATAATATCTTTCGCGTCTCTGACCTTAAGCAAAGATTATCACATAAGGTTCATAGAGTTTATGCCTGTGGGCTGCAATGAGATTTGGGAGAAGGGAAAGTGCATCAGCGCCGCGGAGGTTATAGAAAGGATTTCAACGCTCGGGGAGCTGACCCATCTTGAATTCAAGGGCAAAGGCCCGTCGAGAAATTACCAGTTAAAGGGCGCCAGGGGGATTATAGGGGTTATCAGCCCTATAACGGACCACTTCTGTAAGTTCTGCAACAGGCTGCGGCTGACCGCTGATGGAAAGATAAGGCCGTGTCTTTTTTCAAATGTGGAGATCGATGTCCGGACCCCCATGAAAAATGGAGCGACCGACGAGGAGATCGATAAACTGTTTTGTCACGCTATCGAGGTAAAACCCGAGAGGCATTTGCTTGACAAAGATACGAACTCATCCAAATTTCTTCAGGCGATGTCGAAAATCGGCGGATAAAGTCCGCTTTTGGTAAGATGAAGGAAGCAGGAGAAATGTAGGGGCGATTCATCGAATCGCCCCTACAAGATTCTCCTGATAAACGGCCAAGGAGCAATTACTCCATAGTTATTGCTTCTGACGGGCAGGTATCAGCAGCTTCCTGACAGTCGCATGTATCGCACTTGTCCTCTGCCTTGACAAAGGCCTTTCCGTCGTCGCCGAGCTCGAAGACCTCGGGACACAGCTCCACGCATGTGCCGCACCCTGTGCATGCATCGTAATCAACTACCGGTTTTTTCATATCTACCTCCTTGAAATAAAATTAACACAGAGAACACTAACACAGAGAACACAGAGAAAAGAAGAACAAAAAACAAATCTCGGTATTCACGTTTGTGAACTTCAGAAAATATTTTACCACAATTCTATAATTCTGTTATTCCACCGGGGTCACGACCGCCATGACCACCAGCTTATCGCCTTTGTCCGCTGTAAAACCGTGCGGCACCATGGGGTCGCACGGGATGCAGGTTTTTTCATCCGCTTCAATCTTTTTATCTCCTACAGTAAAGGTCCCTTTGCCCTCAACGACATACATCAGGAGCCTCAGCGGCGCCTTGTGCGGGTCGAGTTTCTGTCCCGGCTCAAGGCACATGAGCGCGATTCTCATTTCGGGCGAGTCAAAAAGCATTTCCCTTGAGATTTTGTCAGGATAAAATTTTATCAATTTCTTCAGGTCAAGCGTTTCCATAACTTCCTCCTTTTCTCTGTTCTTAACTCTTCATTTCTGACTCTTCACTCTTTCTTAAAGGTGTCGGGCAGAAATCCTTTGCCGGCCTTCCCGTTTGTCTCTGTGCCTCTGTGTCTCTGTGGTTATTTACGGGCAGTCCGCAGCGCCGTGACTGCGAAAAACTGAAGACGCCTTTTCCTTCTCCCAATTCTTTGGCGCACGCGGCGATGCATTCTCCACAATTTACGCAATTGATGTCTTTCCTCAAAAGACGGGGCTTGACGTTCATAAAACAGACCTTTTCACACTGTTTGCAGTCCGTGCAGGCTGCGAGCTTTTCAACGTCTGTCCTGATCCTTATAGAATGAGGACTGGCCCATCCGAAGAGCATCTGCATAAGACCGGCCCCGCATACATATTTGCAAAGGGTATGGCGGACGATCATCGCCGAAATAAATATATAAATCGCGACCCCTGTTATCCCGGCCTTTACGCCGAAAGTAAACTCCGCGTTTAATACCTGGCTCCAGACAGTCCGCGGGTCTACGAAATATCCTGTCAGGACCACCCCGGCGAACAGGGGGACAGCAATCATGCTGAAAAGGGCAAGGATGACGTAAGGGAGCCTGTGTTTTGAGGGAGCTGCCGGATCATTGGCTTTTTTGGAAAAGAGACTCCTCCTTCCGAAAATCTTTAACGTGAGGAAATCAAAGAGCTCAAACATCGCGCCTTCAGGGCAGAACCATCCACAGAAAAATCTTCCTGTAAAAACGCCGAGCAGCGGGAAGACGGTGAGAACAGTCAGCCACGGAAGGACCGCTTTCAGAAAGAAGCGCCAGGCGACGTGGGAGGCGCTTTCCAATGAAGGATTTAAATAGAACCCTTCATTCAGTCCGAGACTCCATACATGCCCGAATACTATAAGGCTTCGCGTACCGGAGTCAAACCTCAATATATCGAAGACAGGCGCAAGTATTATAAGGAGGATGAATAAAAGCTGGGTTGTTCTCCGTAATCTGTGAATATGACCGCTGTCCACAAAATTATTATGCCGCACCGATGAAATTTCAGCTATGAGCGGGGTCATAAGAGGGACGAAGTTTTTCGTCCCTCTTATGTGGTTGTTTTAAGAAGCTGGTCTTTTGCCGATGCTGAATATGTCTGCAGCGAGCATCAGTACGCCGACAAGAAAGCCGGCCCCGAAGATCGCCCTGAATATCCAGAACCAGAGATTATACGTGGCCTTTACAGTCACATAATCAAGGCCGAGGAGCCTTTCCATATATGTCTGGACCATCCCTGCGCCTGTTATGGTTATCACAATAAAAACCATGGAGATCGTCATCCACCAGAAGGACTGGAACCCCCTCGACTGGTTAAACTCCTTGTCGCCTCTTATGGAAGGCACTGTTACATAAATCATCGCCACGATTAAAAGGACATACGCGCCGTAAAACGCGAGATGCCCGTGCGCGGTCGTTATCTGCGTGCCGTGGGTCCATTTGTTTACCTGCGGCAGCGTGTGGATTACGCCCCAGAGACCCGCGCCGACAAAATTGAATATAGCATGGGCTACCGTAAGATACAGGCCGATCCTGTTCTGAACAGGTACGCGTGTCTCGCGGGTGGTCCTGAAGGCGTCCCACACCATCAGCAGCAAAGGTATGGGTTCGAGCGAGCTGAAGATACCGCCGACCCACAGCCAGTATTCAGGAGTGCCTATCCAGTAATAATGGTGTCCGAGGCCGAGTATGCCGGTGAAAAGCACCAGTCCGACTTCAATATACATCCATTTCGCAAGGACTTTAACATCCGTGCCGAGCAGTTTATGAAGCATGAACGCGAGCAGGGCGGCTGCGATAAGTTCCCAGGAGCCTTCAACCCAGAGATGCACCACCCACCACCACCAGAACTGGTCTTTTACCATGCTTTTGGTGTAGAACATGCCGGGGAGGTACATGAGCGCGAGGAACGTCAGGCCGCCAAGCAGGACCCCCTGGACGGCCGTGAACTTCCGGGTCTTCATAACGGTCATGAAGCTGTTCAGCAGGAACAGGAGCACCGAGATTACGATCAATATATCCGCCCATCTCGGGGCCTCGATATACTCCCTGCCTTCATTCAGCAGGCGGGTCCCGAATACTTCGGTGTTGGCCTGGGGATTCAACCCCATGACTATATAGCCGACTACCACCGCGCCTACCGCGATAACAGTGGCCCAGAACTGGAGATGTCCCAGGGGGACGCTCCATAACTCGGTTTCAGATTCTTCAGTAACCACGTAATACGTCGCGCCCATCATGCCCATGAGCAGCCATACCACGAGCGAATTGATATGGAGCGTCCTTATGGTGTTGAAGTTCAAAATAAAGAAGTCCGGCCATATGAACTGGAGCGCGGCAATGATGCCCACAAGGACCTGGACAAGAAACAGCAGGACCGATGTCGTGTAAAAATTTAACGCTATTTGATGACTTTGATATTTCATCTTCTTCCCTCCATTGATGCCTTGTTTATTTCAATGTTATTAAAAATTCCGCCAGGGCCTTTAATTCCTCATCGTTCATGTCCGTAAAAGCGGGCATCGCGGAATCTCTGACAACGGATGAAGGGTCTTTGAGATGTCTTATGTGCCAGTCGATGTCAGGCCGCCTTGCGCCGACCTGAGTGAGGTCCGGACCTGCCGCGCCTCCTATTCCCTGGATCTGGTGACAGGCCGAACAGTCATGCTTCTGAAAAAGCGCCTGTCCCGCGCTCGCTGCTTTTCCGGCAATAGCCGATGCGAGGATGGGCTTCGGCGGCCAGTCGTTGGTATCCACTTTTGACGTCCAGTCAAGAAAGGCTATCAGGTCGTCGGCCTCCTGTTCGTTCAGCCCGAGCTTCGGCATTGCCGAATCCGCCTTTATCACGCGGGGGTCAAGAAGAAATTTTTTCAGGTATTCTTTAGGCTTTCGCTCCGTTGCCTTTGTCATGTCAGGCGCGAAGTAGGAGCCGTTCCCGAAGATAGTATGACATCCTATGCAGTCGTACTTGTGCCACACCTTTTTCCCGGCGTTGACTTCTTCTGTAATTTCGGGCGCCCTTTTATCCAGTTTTCCCATGGTATCGATGGTAAGGATAACGAGGACGACGAAGCACAGAAGGCTGCCGTAGATAAACAGATTTTTCGCGGCATTTGTGCTCATTGAAGGACCTCCTTTTTATAAGGTGTTCTTTGAAAATTATATTTATTTATACATAAGTTAATTACATTAAAAAATGATTATTGTCATATGATTTAAATCATATGGGAGAAAGGGAGTAGGGTGTAAGAGGTTGGGACAGGTTAACGCGGGGATGAAAAGGCGCAGGATGAACAAACATCTTTAAACTTTTTCCCCCTGCACAATCTCGATATGCCGTGATGACAGAGGGCGAAATCATATTTAAGGGGGTCTTCAGGGTCAAATTTTTTCAGCGAGCCGGTAATCTCTTTTGCTGTTTTCCAGTCTGATGTTTTTCTTCCGGTCAGGCCGAGGCACCCTGAGATTTTCAGGATATGCGTATCGAGCGGGATAATCAGTTTTGAAGGCGGGATATTATCCCAGACCCCCAGATCAATATCTCCGGTCCTTACCATCCATCTCAGAAACAGGTTCATGCGCTTGCACGCGCTGCCGTTTTCAGGAGAGGGGAAGAACTGTTTTAATCCATACGGCCTGATATCCCTTCCGTATACCGGAGAGGTGTCAATGTTTAAAAAGTATTTTACGAACTCTGCAAGCGCGGGACCGGTGTCTTCGTGCCGGGACATAGAGGGGTTGTAACAGTAATAAAACAGTTTTTTCAGGGAACCCCATTCATTTAAAGCCCTGTTCAGCATGTATGCAAGACAGAGGACGTCTTTCCCTTTATTGAACCGGTAACTGATGTCCTCAAAATATTTTCCGTCACTCTTCAGTGTAAAATTCTTAAAGAAACGCGCCGGATGCCTGCCGCAGGGCGCGAGGACCTTCTCTATTACAGGCTTGAAAAGCCCCACCTTCCCGTACGCGAAACAGGAGGCAATAAACCCCGCGATCTCTATATCTTCGGGACCCGAATATCTGTGAGGGAATTCGATAGGGTCATGGCTGAGACGCTCCCTGAAATTGTATTCCCTGTAAAACCTGTCAAGGGCTTTTTTCAGGGAAGGCCCGGGTCTTACGGGTCTGAAATGGACAGGCATAGTCCATATTAACACATCAATAACCTTGACTTTAACGAGCAAGTTAAACTAAAGTATTTTTTATGTTTAAACCTTTTATTTCCGCAAACTGGAAGATGAACAAGAACCTTGAGGAGACTGTGGATTTCATCAAGGCCTTCCTTCCCCTGACTGCGGGTATTAATGATGTCGATATATTGATCGCCCCGCCTTTTACGTCCTTGAGCGCCGCCGCCGGACTTCTAAAGGGAACAAACGTAAAGCTTGGGGCGCAAAATGTCTTTTATGAAGAAAAGGGCGCCTTTACCGGAGAGATTTCTCCTGCGATGCTGCTTTCAGCGGGCTGTACCCATGTCATCCTCGGGCATTCGGAGAGGAGGCAATATTTCCATGAATCCGATGAAATTGTAAACAGGAAGTTAAAGACCGCGAGAAAGAACGGGCTTGAGGTAATCCTTTGTGTCGGCGAATCCCTGAAGGAGAGAGAAGACAATAAAACCTTTGAAGTGCTCGACCGGCAGCTTTCAGGCTCTCTTGGAGACGGGAATCTTGAAGGGGTAACGATTGCGTATGAACCCATATGGGCGATAGGCACCGGCAGGACCGCCACAAAAGAGCAGGCCAATGAAGCGCATACCTTTATACGGGGCTGGCTGAAAAAACACAAAGAAGGCGCTGAGACGGTAAGGATACTTTATGGAGGCAGCGTAACTCCTGAAAATATAGCTTCCCTGATGTCGGAGCCCGAGGTCAACGGCGGACTGGTCGGAGGCGCGAGCCTCAAACCCGACAGTTTTGCCGGGATCGTGACAGGCGCAAGGAAATAATTAAAGGAAAAAATGGAGGTTTGTTAAATTTAAAATGTATACGCTTGTAGTCATACTTCACCTGATAGTCAGTTTTTTTCTGATATTCATCATCCTGATCCAGAGCAGCAAGGGCGCTGAAATGGGCGCGGCCTTCGGGGGGTCGAGCCAGACCCTTTTCGGGAGCAGGGGCGCCGCTACTGTGCTGAGCAAGGTTACGACCATCGCGGCAATCCTGTTTATGATTACTTCTCTTACTCTCGCGGTTTTCTCTGTAAGAAGAGGGTCTGTTGTTTCATCAGTGCCTGTAAAGGAGTCCCCCGCGCTGCCCGGAGCGCCTGCCGGACCGGTCCAGGAAAAAGCCGCTGAACCGGCGCAGGGAGGAGCACAGCAGCAGCCCGCGCCTCCCGCGAAGTAATACCTGTCAACGCTGAACAGGGCCGGATAATCGTCTGACCGCGGACCTCGCCGGATATAGTAAGAGAATAAATGCAACGATTAAGGCGTAAAAGGGGTATTTGATCGCGTATACCAGCGGCGTCAGAGTAAATCTTGCCGTGGTCTTTAACGCCGTGTGCCTGCTTATGTAATCCGCTACAGGCGGTGAGTATTCATAATAATACCGGACAAAAAGCCTGCCCGCGGGGTTTGTCAGGAGATGGTAGTCTCTGAACCTCCTCAGTACATGCACTTCAGGGGAAAGATAGCTTCCGTACGCGGCAGTCGCGATGAAACAGCCTCCTCCCCCGCCTCCTCCGCCTGAAGAGGTCCCGACAGCGCCCGATGATATTGAGAAGGCCTCAGCGTCCTGTGAGGGTGAGGTATTCATGACTATCAGCGCCACCTTTGAATAAGTGGAGCCCGCGCTGAAGCCGCTCACCAGGTGTGATATGGAAGGACTGTTTAATGTAATATCCTGCTCGTCATATCCACCGGAGGTCCTGTTTAAAATAAGTTTGACTGCGAGGTTACCGGAGTCCATATTATTAAATGTAAGGGTGAGTGCCGATGAGTCCCCCGTGGGTTTAAAAGCATAATACCTTGAAGACAGATGATTAACTGTTCCCGACAGGCTCTGCGGATATGATGTATATGTCGCCTCATGACGGATAATTGGATAATATGCCCCGTCAGGATAATCTCTTTTATAATTTGCGGCCTGGAATAAGCCGAGGGTCGCGCTGAAGGTGGTCCCACGTGATAAGAGCTCGTTTGATATCGCGTTAAGCGCGGTATCTCCGCTGCCGATCCTGTCCCATATGGCTTTTATTATGCCATTCCCGTAAATCGTCACAAGATATTTTGGAAAAATGATGGCCCCGTATTCATGTGTGTCATCCTCAGAATTCAGGGACCGGTTGGGAAAATCGAACCATCGGTTCGGCCTGCTTGCCGTCCCTTCCGATGTCACGCCGTCTATCGCGTACCAGGTCTCCCCGCTGTCCCACTGTCCGTTGTCATTCGCGTCATCATATTTGAAGCCGGTGTAATTGAGATAATCCTTCACTTCCGGATACATGACGTCTTCCATCCATGTTGCTGTCGCCTCCATCCACCACAGGTTAGCGGTTGTATTGGTGGTGTATTGAACCTGGGATGTGTGGAAGAATTCGTGCGAAGCAGTCGCTTTCAGCGCCCCCTGTCTCTGATCGGTATCAATATTTTCGGGGAATCCGGTAAAATCGTTCTCTACCACAATATAGACATCGGAAAGACCGGTATCGAAGCTTGTATATCCATAACTATCCATATCAACCAGATAAACGTCGAGTTTCCCGTCCCCGCCTGCTGTGCCGTCGGACGGAGGTTCATCATATACCATGTTTATGATTATCTCAGTCCATGATTCTTCAAGGTATCCTGCAAGATTGGTGACATATTCCGGGACAGTTGCCGGATCTCCGTCCGAGCCATAAACGGTATTAATTCCGGTTTCTGCATAGTGTATCCTGAAATGTTCGGAACTGTCGTATGTCAATACCGTTACGCCCGGGCCATAATAGTCTACGTCACTTGCGTCGGTAGGCCTCTGAAGTATAAATTGATTGTCCCTGTAGAGGAGATGACTGTTCTTCCGTGCCTCTTGTATTATCCGGGTTGCCGATTTGACGGGCATATCCGATTGATACGCCTTCGGGAGCTTATGTTTATTAAAGACCGCGTCAATCTTATGGTTCAGGGCGGTCCCGTAATCCAGCTCTCCCTTTTCGTAAGCCCTTTGTAAAAGCCTGACGCTGTCTTCACCGGCGAATGAGGGCAAAGTCATGCAGAATACAAAAATAATAAAACCTGTAAGAGAAAAAATCTGTTTAAAATAATTATTCATGGAAAGATCCGCCTTCAATCCATCAGCAGCATCCCTTTTTGCACGTTAATGATTGTTGTTTTGCCTTTATCGATAGTTACTTTGCCGGTATTTTTATTGTTATAAAAAACATCATAAGCGCCCGGCAAAAGCTCCACCGTAAACATACCATTGTCATCCGTTATTATATTCCTCGAAAAATTCTCTCCTGTCAGAGTAATTTTCTCACCTTTAAATGTCTGTAAGATGCCCCTGTGCTCTTTGAGCTTGCCGCCTTTCACGGATTTATAGACGATTCCTGTAAGGGCGCCTTTTTCAGCGTCTTTCAGCGGCGTAAGGGATACTCTGTCAACCTTCACCGGTTTGTCCATGGCCTGAAAAATAACTGTAACAGGATAAAAGCCCTTTTTAACAATAAAGAACGCGCCATAATATCCCGTGGTTATTCCGTGCGCTCTGCTAAATGTATTGTTTGATACGGGGATGGTATTGAGACCGGTTCCGTCAAACAGGATTATATCGGCGCCATCGCTGACCCTGCCCTGTATGCCGGAAAGTGTTATGTCAACGGCGACCCCGGTGCCCGCGCAGGAGGTATTCAGAAAGAGGAGCAGGAGCGAAATTACTACTACAAACCGCATAGCTTATTTTAGCTGAACATGAAATTGATTGCCAGGTACGCGGTGTCGCGTACCTGGCAATATGTCTTATAAGTCTTATAAGACCTATTCTTCTTTACT